>JBCAZO010000149.1:0-6268 GCA_038532975.1 Pseudomonadota bacterium | reverse complement strand
AAGCGAACTGGCCGACCGCTGGCGTATCTGGCGGGACGAAAAGACAACCCGGCTGTCCGAGGATCACGGCACCGGCCTGCATTCCGCAGCCGTGTTCAAGGCGCTCTCAGAACTGGCCCCGGACGACGCGATCTTTGCTGTGGACGTCGGCAACAACACTTATTCCTTTGGCCGCTATCTTGAAACCAAAGGCACACAGCGTGTTCTGATGTCCGGCTATCTTGGCTCCATCGGCTTTGGCCTGCCTGCCGCCTTGGGCGCGTGGGCTGCCACGCAGGACTTTGAGGTCCTCAAAGGGCGCAAGGTGATTTCCATCTCAGGCGATGGTGGGTTCGGCCAATACCCCATGGAGTTCACCACAGCCGTGAAATACGGCATGAACATCACCCATCTTCTGCTTCACAACGGCCAATTGGGTAAGATTTCCAAAGAACAACGTGCCGGGGAATGGCCGGTCTGGGAAACCGATCTGGTGAATCCGCCATTTTCCGCCTTCGCGCGGCTTTGTGGTGGTATGGGCGAGAAGGTCAGCGAGGCGGAGCAGATTACTCCTGTACTGAAGCAGGCACTAGCGGCTGATGGCCCGGCTTTGGTTGAGTTCATGACCGATGCAGAGTTGGTTTAAGCGCGAAAACCTTTCTTCGCAGTGAACAGCTTGGCATAAAACATGGTTAACCAAGAATTAATCATTGTAAACAAACCATAGCTGGCCAAAGCCTGACGCCAGCGACTTAGATAGCCATTGTCGCGTAAGCCGTGATGTGTCAGAACAAAGCCTAAGTTGAACATGGTGCAGAGACCCGCCAATGACTGATTTCGCCACACGCAGAACCATGATGGTAGACACCCAAATCCGCCCGTCGGATGTCACGAAGTTTCCCGTGATCGAGGCTATGTTATCCGTGCCGCGCGAAGCGTTTGTTCCCGATGCGCTGCGCGAGGCCGCTTATGTCGGCGAAAACATCGATTTGGGCGGCGGGCGCACGATGCTCGAACCGCGTACATTGGCCAAGCTTTTGGATGCCCTCGATATTCAGAACGACGAGCTGGTGCTCGACCTCGGTGCCGGGCTTGGATATTCCTCAGCGGTTATAGCGCGCATGGCCGAAGCGGTTATTGCTGTGGAAGATGACGAAGCCCGCGCAAGTGAGGCTCAGACAATCCTGTCTGATCAGGGCGCAGACAACGTGGTGCTTCACCAAGGCGCCTTGACAGATGGCGCGTCCGAGCATGGGCCTTATGACGTGATTGTGGTCCAGGGTGCGATCGAACACTTGCCGCAAACAATCACGGATCAACTGAAAGAAGGGGGCCGTATCGGCTGTCTTTTTGCCGAACAGGCTCTGGGCGCTGTTCGGATTGGCTATAAGATTGACGGAGAGATCAACTGGCGGTTTGCGTTTAATGCAGGTGCCCCTGTGCTAGCAGGTTTTGAACGCCACGCCGCCTTCACCTTGTGACAGCTTGGTCACACGGGAGGCAGAGCATGAAACGAACAATAACAGGCTGGCTCAAGTCAGCCAGCGTCGGCATAGCATTAACACTTACAACCACTGGGCTTGTCCGTGCCGAAACACTCGCTGAAACTTTGGTCAGTGCTTATGAATATTCAGGGCTTTTAGACCAGAACCGCGCGTTGTTGCGTGCCGCTGATGAAGACGCAGCGCAGATCCTTGCGGCCCTGCGTCCCATCATCAATTACAGTTTGGATGTGACACGCACATTTGGCAGAACACAGAACGGCCTTGGCAGGTCGGGTATCGCCAGTCAGGACGTGAACATCGGAATATCCCTTGAGTTGCTACTTTTTGACGGTGGTCAGACGCGGTTTCAGCTTGAGTCGGCGAAAGAGTCAGTGCTGGCAACGCGCGAAGCACTGCGCAGTGTCGAGCAACAGGTCTTGCTACGTGCGGTCGCCGCGTTCCAGGATGTGCGTCGGAACCAGGAATTTGTTTCTCTCAGAAACAACAACCTCAGGCTTCTGCGCCAAGAGTTGCGTGCAGCCCGAGATCGATTTGAAGTGGGTGAAGTAACCCGCACCGACGTTGCGCAAGCTGAGGCGCGTCTTGCCGGTGCGCAAAGTGAATTTGCGGCAGCCCAAGGTGATCTCACACAAGCCATTGAAGAATTCCGCGCCGCTGTCGGTCGGCCCCCGGGAACCTTGCAGCCACCCCGTCAACTGCCCAATCTCTCCGGCGATGTGGAAGCAGCTGCGCAGATTGCGGTCCGGGGTCATCCCGACATTTTGCAGGCGCAAAGAGAAGTTGCTGCTGCCGAACTGAACGTTCTTGCGGCAGATGCGGCCAAAAAACCCCGCGCAAACCTGGTTGGCAGTCTGGGTGCCGGTGAGGAAATTGGCGGCGACGACTTTAGCCGCACTGGCAGTTTCGGCGTTCAAGTCACCGGACCGATTTACCAAGGTGGTCGGATTAGCTCACTCACGCGCGAGGCCATGGCGCAGCGCGACGCCAGCCGGGGCAATCTTCATGAGGTGCGCCATCGTATTGTTCAGGATGTCGGCAATGCCTATGCCGTCCTGCGTGCCTCGCGCGCGCAACGTGCGGCCAGCAGCGAACAGGTGCGGGCCGCTGAGATTGCGTTTCGCGGTGTCCGCGAAGAGGCGACTTTGGGTGCGCGGACAACATTAGATGTCTTGGACGCAGAACAAGAGCTTTTGGACGCTCGCGCCAACATGATCTCTGCCGAAGCGGATGTGGTTATCGCGGCATACTCAGTACTCGCAGCCATAGGGCAGCTTACAGCCAAGGATTTGAACCTGGACGTGCAGCTATATGATCCAGCGGCCTATTATAACCTAGTCAAAGACGCGCCGGTTCCGATCAGCCCGCAAGGGCAAAAACTGGAACGTGTTCTTCGGGCTTTGGGCAAAGAGTAAAAATCCGTATGCTTGAGTTATTGTGTGATTAATGCGCCGAAGCTACACTGCAGCCAGGCAAGAATGGTAATTGAGCATGTCTGATCCCGTCTCTAATGCGGAAATCGAGGACGTTCTGTCCTCTATTCGTCGACTTGTATCCGTGGATCACCGCGGCGAAGCAGGTCTTGGTGTTAAAATTGAACGTCAGGATCAGGTTTCTCATGAAGACGATCAGGACATTGAAAATGATGCGTCGTTGGATGACGAAGTCGATCCGACGGATACGCCCGATGTCTCGGTCTACGCCGAAGAGGATGATGCGCCAGAAGAGACAACCAAGGGTATTGAGCTTGGAACAACGGGTGTGAAGCTCGTATTGACACCGGCTTTGCGCGTGAATGAAGCTGAAAGCGAAGAAGAGCCTCTTGATGCTGACGTCGAAGACGAGGCGGATGATAACGCGGATGTCTCCCCCGACGATCAGCAACATGCAGAGCACGACTTTGATGATCAGGATGAGCATGAAGTTCTGGGCGAGGGGGATGATCCTCTGAAAGCCCCGGAAGAGGGCTCAGACTTCGTGCGCCTGCGGCCTGAAGCGAAAAAGGGTTGGGTGACAGGCGAAGAGGGCGCAGATGCTATTCCCAAAGCGCCTTTGACCGATGACGATACATGGCCCGAGGATGAGTTGCAGGACGACAGCCTTGACGCTGAACTTGATGCAATGTCCGTGGCTGATGAGGCCGAAGATTGGACCGAAGAAGACCTCGAAAATGATACGTCTAATTCCGAACCGGAGCGGCGCGAGGAACTCGTAGAAAGTGAACTTGAAGCTCGCATTGCCGAGGTGGAAGCCGCTGTTGCCGCACGTACCGAGCAATGGGACCCGGATTCAGCAGAGCAAGACGATTATGCAGGTGGTGAGGTGGAGCCTCTTCCATGGGAAGATCAGGAAGTCGCCGCCGAAGAAAAGGTTGAAGAAGTCAGCCCGGAAGAGGTCGAGGCGATTGAAGAAGCAATTGTGCTCGATGAGCCGGTTGAACCGGCGGCAGACGCTTTTGCAGAGGCGATGAGCGAGGCGGCGTTTATGCCAAGTGAAGGGCCAGCTTCTGCACAGGAACCATTGAATCTTGCTGATGTGGCTCTAACGGACGACGTCACGGAGATCGTGTCAGATGCAGTCACCGAAAGTGCCGCCGAAGCAGCGGCGGATGCGGCCTGGTATTCTGAAGACACTGTCATAGATGAGGACACCTTGCGCGACTTGGTGAGTGAAATTGTGCGTCAGGAGTTGCAAGGCGCGCTTGGCGAGCGCATTACGCGTAACGTCCGCAAACTGGTCCGGCGCGAAATCCATCGTGCGATGATGGGTCAGGACTACGAGTGAACCTTTTGCGTTTCAGCCAGATTTAGCAGCAAATCCAAATCTAAATGGGCCTCAAGATGATCGGCCAGAGCATCAAGCGTTGACTCCACCTGATCGTCAAATTGAAGATCGGATGTCCCACCAAGTTCGCCTAGATAGGCGGCGCGGAATGCGTCCGAGGAAAACAGCCCATGTAGGTAACATCCCCGCACACGCCCATCAGATGATGCCGCACCTTCGGGGCGATGTCCGACGCTGAGCCAGGCACGCGTTGTATCTGGACCCTCGGTTTTGCCAATATGGATTTCATAGCCTTCCACATTATCGCCCGTTGCCTGATAGCGTGCCTTGGTCAGCGCGAGCCGTTTCTCGGGGTGCATTACGGTTATGACGTCCAAATGCCCCAGCCCTTCAACCGTCCCAGGCACCCCTTCGATCCCCTCTGGATCTGCGATTTCGCGCCCAAGCATCTGATACCCGCCGCAAATTCCCAGAACATGCCCGCCGCGCCGAATATGCGCTTCAAGATCGACATCCCATCCATTGGCGCGAAAGTCAGCAAGATCGCCAATCGTGGATTTGCTGCCTGGGATCAGGACAAGATCCGCATTTCCCGGCAAGGCGTGTCCTGGCTCGATAATTTCGACACTGACATCAGGTTCTGATGAGAGCGGATCGAGATCATCAAAGTTGGCAATCCGGCTGAGCCTTGGCACAACCACCCGCAGCGCTCCGCCCGTCGAGGATCGTATATCCATCACGTCTTCCGCAGGGAGACGCCAGGCATCCGCAAACCATGGGATCACGCCAAGTGACGGCCAGCCGGTGCGTGTGGCAATCTCACTCACGCCTTCGTCGAACAGTCGGACATCCCCCCGGAACTTGTTGACCGCAAATGCTTTGATCCGATCCGCATCTTCGGTTGGCAAAATAACCTGCGTGCCCACAAGCTGAGCAATGACACCGCCGCGGTCAATGTCGCCCATTAGTACAACAGGCACGCCAGCGGCCTCAGCAAACCCCATATTGGCGATATCGCCTGCACGCAGATTGATCTCAGCCGGACTGCCGGCACCTTCCACCAAAACAAGATCAGCTGTGTCGCAAAGCCGCGTGAAGCTCTCCAGAACCGGCGGCAGGAGTTTGTGCTTTACCTTGCCGTAGTCGCGGGCACGCAACGTATCGAAACGCTGACCCTGGACCACCACTTGCGCGCCGATCTCTGACTCGGGTTTTAACAAAACGGGGTTCATATCCGTATGGGCATCCCGACCACAGGCCCGCGCCTGCAAAGCCTGCGCCCGCCCAATCTCGCCGCCATCCACGGTCACAGCGGCATTGTTTGACATATTCTGCGGTTTGAACGGGGCCACTGACAGACCGCGGCGTGTATATGCGCGCGCCAGACCCGCCACGACCATCGACTTGCCCACGTTTGAGCCCGCCCCCTGAATCATGATGGACTGTGCCATGGCCTGACCTCATAGTACCCGCGTAACAGGTATAACTCGTGCCCCATCTTGGAAAGCCATGAACACGCCCGCCCATGTGATTTTTGCGACCGCTGCCTTTGCGCGTCCCTATGACCGCAAGCGGACCTTTGCGGCTATGGCCGGGGCTTTGGCACCGGATCTGTCGCTCTATCTGATGGCCGCGACTTCGCTGTATGTTCTTGGCCTGAGCCCCAACTATGTTTTCAACACGCTCTATTTTTCTGATGCCTGGCAGCAGGTGTTCAAGGTCGACAATTCGTTCCTTGTTTGGGGCGCGGGGTTTGCCTTGGCCTGGTGGTATCAGACAAGCAATGGCATGGTCTTTGCGGCCTCCGGGCTTATGCATCTGGCCTTGGATTTCCCGTTGCACCATGATGATGGACGTCCGCATTTCTGGCCGATCAGCGACTGGGTCTTTCAAAGCCCGATTAGCTATTGGGACCGTTCGCATCACGCCACTATCGTGGGGCCAATCGAAATGGCGCTGTCGGCGCTCTTCTGTCTGATCCTGATGTTGCGGTTCACCAGCCT
>JBCAZO010000148.1:0-6277 GCA_038532975.1 Pseudomonadota bacterium | reverse complement strand
CCTCCGGCAAGTCCTCGGCAATCAGGCCGGGGCCAAAACTGAGCGCGCATTCCACATGCAGCCAGGCGGCAGTTTCAGCCGCCTGCATCGGGGCGAAGCCGCGTGCCAGAAGCCCGGTGATGAACCCGGCCAGCACATCGCCTGACCCAGCGGTGGCCAGCCATGGTGCTGCCCGGTCGTATTGGGCAGAGTTGATCGAGCATCGCCCGTCGGGGGCGGCGATGACTGTGTCGGGACCTTTGAACAGCACCACGCACCCGGCCCGCGCTGCCGCCTCCCGCGTGGCGTCGACCTTGGAATAGGCCGGCCCTTTGGTGGCGGACGCGTTGAGTTTCTCGGCGATGTCCGGGAAAAGGCGGGCAAATTCACCAGCGTGCGGGGTGAGGACGCACCGTTTGTGAAGCATATCGAACAGGGTTTCGGGCTGACCCGCAAAGGCCGTCAGTGCGTCTGCATCCAGCACCGTAGGGCGGGGTTCCACCCCGTCACACACCACAGGAACAAACTCCCGCGCACGCTCAACGCCCAACCCTGGTCCAAGGCACAGCGCATTCAAACGGTCATCCTGTAAGACATTGGCCAGCGCCTCTGTATCCTCTACCCGCCTCAGCATAACCGCCGTGATCTGGCTCGCCACTTCCTGCTGCGCGGCAGGCGGCACGCCTAGAGTGACCAACCCTGCCCCAATGCGAAGTGCGCCTCTCGCAGCAAGGCGCGCCGCGCCGGTGTGGCCGGAAGGACCGGAGAGGATGAGGGCGTGGCCGTGGTCATACTTGTGACGGCCACGGCCAAATCGCTTATCAAGATCACGGCCCGGCCATATCCGTGAAGGCCGGTCCTTGGGCAGCTCAAAATCAAGTTCAATGACCTGGTCAGGCATTCGCGGCGCCTTAAGATGCGCTGGATGCAAATCCTCTGCGCCAAGACCGATATCCACCACTCGAATAGCGCCACAGCTCTCACTCAAGACGTGTCCGATCTTCTTACGGTGAAACACAATCGTCAGGTCGGTCCGCAACAAGCGTCTTGATGCATCATCCTGCCACCACGCCCAAGACCTTTCAAAATCCCTGTCGTCATCGCCGGTATCTGTCGGGCGTTCCGGCATGAGAAAGTGACCGCTGTCGCAATCAAGTCCGGACGGGCAATCAACTGCGGCAATGTGAAACGGAACCAGCCATGGGTGCGCGTCACCGACGTCGCGCTTGCGGACGGCGTGATGCGCGTTGGCCAGCTCAAGCGGGATCGCACGCGACAATCCGGTGCCAAACATCGCATCGATCAGAAGTGCAGGACGTTTACCCGTAGCCGCCTCTTCCACCGTCAAAGGCCGGATATCTCCCATTTCCGCCCAAACATCCCGGTTTTTGCGTGCATCTGGCGAAAGTTTGTCCGCTTCGCCGAAAAACAGAACTTCGACAGTCCAACCCTTGTCGCGCAAGCGTCGCGCCACGACAAACCCGTCGCCGCCGTTGTTGCCCGGACCGCAGAGAACCACCGCCCGGTGCGGGGCTTTGGCCAGCTCCGGCCATTCCTCGAACACCGCCTCGACCACGCCACGCCCGGCGCGTTCCATCAGCTCTAGGCCCGTAACCTCACCCGACTCAATCGCGGCCTGTTCGATGGCGCGCATTTGCGCGGCGGTGAGCAATTCGGTCATCTCTTTCCTGCCCTTCGATTCAATTTCGCCCACTTCCTGTGCAATTTGCCTAAATTTTAGGCATTTATGATTTCGCATCCTTCGCGCGCTGGCCACAGCACCCTATCCGATTGTTCCCCTGAAACAGAAGTGGTCTGCACGTCTGCGAAAGTAAGTCGGAGGAGACGACCATGAAAAAGATCGAGGCCATCATCAAGCCGTTTAAGCTCGATGAAGTGAAAGAAGCGCTTCAGGATGTGGGTGTGCAGGGTCTTTCCGTGATCGAGGTCAAGGGCTTTGGCCGTCAGAAAGGCCATACCGAGCTTTATCGCGGCGCTGAATATGTGGTTGATTTTCTGCCCAAGGTCAAAATCGACGTGGTGCTGGACGATGATCAGGTGGACGCCGCCATTGAAGCCATCGTTGAGGCCGCCAAGACCGACAAAATCGGTGACGGCAAGATTTTTGTCAGCCCGGTTGAACAAGCCATTCGCATCCGGACCAGCGAGACCGGTTCGGACGCACTCTAACATCACTCCAACATAGCAAGGGGATTAAGGACCATGAGCGCAAAAGACTTGCTCAAGACGATCAAGGACGAGGATGTCGAGTACGTTGACATTCGTTTCACTGACCCACGGGGTAAACTGCAGCACGTGACGGTTATGGCCGATCAGGTCGATGAGGACTTCCTTGAGGAAGGTTTCATGTTTGATGGATCAAGCATCGCCGGCTGGAAGTCGATTGAAGCGTCAGACATGAAACTGATGCCGGATACGGAATCGGGTTACATTGATCCCTTCTATGCCGAGAAAACCATGTGCGTGCATTGTTCGGTGGTCGAGCCGGACACCGGCGAAGCTTATGAGCGCGATCCACGCGGCACGGCGGAAAAGGCTGAAGCTTATCTGAAGTCTTCCGGCATTGGCGACACGGCCTTCTTCGGACCAGAGGCAGAGTTTTTCCTCTTTGACGATGTGCGGTTTTCAACGTCGATCAACAAAGTGTCTTATGAAGTCGATGCACTCGATGCATCCTGGAACACGGATTCAGAGTATGAGATGGGCAATATGGGCCATCGTCCGGGCGTCAAGGGTGGCTATTTCCCCGTCAACCCGATCGACGATGCACAGGACATCCGCTCTGAAATGCTCTCGACGATGAAGCGTCTGGGGATGAAAGTCGACAAGCACCATCACGAGGTGGCGTCTTGTCAGCACGAGCTGGGCCTGATCTTTGATAGCCTGACAAAACAGGCCGACGAGTTGCAGAAGTATAAATACGTCATCCACAACGTGGCCCAAGCCTATGGCAAATCGGCGACATTCATGCCCAAACCCATCGCAGGCGACAACGGCACGGGCATGCACTGCAACATGTCGATCTGGAAAGACGGCAAGCCGTTGTTTGCAGGCGATAAATATGCCGACCTGAGCCAAGAAGCGCTCTATTTCATCGGCGGTATTCTGAAGCACGCCAAGGCGCTCAACGCCTTCACCAATCCATCGACCAACAGCTACAAGCGCCTGATCCCGGGCTTTGAAGCGCCAGTTTTGCGTGCCTATTCGGCTCGCAACCGCTCGGGTTGTGTGCGGATCCCATGGACCGAAAGCCCGAAAGCCAAGCGCGTTGAAGCTCGTTTCCCAGATCCATCTGCTAACCCGTACCTATGCTTTGCAGCTTTGTTGATGGCCGGTCTTGACGGAATCAGCAACAAGATCGATCCCGGTGAAGCAATGGACAAAAACCTCTATGATCTGCCAGCTGAAGAGCTGGAAGGCATCCCAACGGTTTGCGGAAGCCTGCGCGAGGCGATCGAAGAACTTCAGGCCGATCACGCCTTCCTTCTGGCCGGTGACGTGTTCACCGAAAGCCAGATCGAAGGATATATCGAGCTTAAGATGGAAGAAATCGAGGCGTATGAGCATACGCCACACCCGATGGAATTCCAGATGTATTACAGCTGCTAAGCTGTGTAGAGATTATCTCCCTGCTGGGCGCCCGTCTTGGGCGCCCTTTTTTTTGCGCAGATGCCTCCGAATCTCAAAAGTCATTGTCAGGTTATACTGGCAAGGTAAACTGCTCAGGTCTTTTGTAAGTACCGGAGAAAATTCATGCTGCCCTCTTTCAAATCGCTCGCTTTGGGTTTTGGTCTTTCGCTCGGCGCGACGGCTGCGCTGGCCGCACAATGCGGAAACACCTCAGCAGGGTTTGACGCGTGGAAGGCGGCCTTTGCGCAAGAGGCCAAATCGGCCGGTGTGGGACAACGCGGGCTTCAGGCGCTGGCGCAAGCGCAATATGCCAAACGGACCATTGCTGCGGACCGCAATCAAAAGAGCTTTAAGTACAGTCTTGAGAAATTCATGCAGGTGCGGGGCGCGAATGCGATCATCTCGCAGGGCCGCAAGCGCAAGGCGCAAAACGCCGCGTATTTCCAAGCCATCGAGCAGCAATATGGTGTGCCGGCGGGTGTGATTCTGGCGATTCACGGCATGGAAACCGGCTTTGGCGGCTTCATGGGCGACAGCTCGGTCGTCTCGGCCATTGTCACACTCAGCTTTGATTGCCGCCGGTCTGATTTCTTCAAGCCGCACGCCATAGGTGCTTTGAAACTGGTAGATCGTGGCAGCATCACCGGGTCCACCAAAGGGGCCAAACACGGTGAGCTGGGGCATACGCAGTTCCTGCCTGGCAATGCGCTAAAATACGGCGTCGATGGCAATGGTGACGGACGCGTGGATTTTTACAATCAAACAGATGCCCTTGTTTCCACAGCAAATTTCCTGCGTCAGAAAGGCTGGAAACCCGGTCAGGGATACCAGCCGGGACAGCCCAATTTCCGTGCAATTCAGGCGTGGAATGCGGCCGGGGTGTACCAAAAAGCGATCGCCATCATGGCCGCCAAGATCGACGGCTGATACGTTAACAGACTGTTTCCAACTCGGGGTCATTTTTACCCGGAAAAGCCATATTTCGCGGCGATTTCCAAACCAATTGTCATGAAGAGGTCAAATTCTTATCCCATCACCGGCGCAGTTTTGGGGAAAACTATTTTAGTAAATTTATTCGTAGGTAAGGGTATACATGCAAAGCCAGGATCACGGGGCGATTGTCGCATTCGGGTATCGCAGCGCAGAGATTCCAGCGGTTTCTGCCATCGCGGCACGTGTGCAAAAAGCCATGCAGGTGGCCGATGACAGCCCTGCATCGATCTCTTGGGACGGAGATCAGATCGCCGTTTTGGACCATGTCGGCGTGCGTGTTGCGATTGGACGGCAGGAAGCTGCGGCCAAAGGATATTGCAGTCACCTGGTAATGGCGGTGGGCAATGCCCCGGATATGGAAGGCGCGCGACCCAATCGCAAAACCCATTCCAAACGTGCCGATAGACTTGCGGCCTGGGTGGAACAGGCCATGCCCTACGACACAATCCTGCGCGCAGAAACGCCCGAGGATGTCGACGGCAAGCTGGTGCGCAGCTTTCTAGAACTTCTGGATCACGCAGAAAGCATGGCGCCAGAAGAAAAAACCTTTGATACACAGACAGTTGCTGATAGATCTTCAGCCGCCGACAGGTCTGCGATTGATCTACCTGAGTTGGCGCCTGCGACGCCTGAACCAAAGCCTGTTCGCGACCGTTTTGACCCCAGTGGAATTATCGAAGTGGACGACCTGTCCGAACCTCTTCGCAAAACGCCGCAATGGCTTCAGGATCAAGCTGAGCCAACAGAGCCTTTGCGCCTTACAGTGCACACGATGGCGCTGTCCTTGATGCTCTACAGCGCGCCCCTTGGGGCGTTTTTGTTCACCTATTCCATGTTGCGCGATATCACTAGGAAGAACGACGAAGAAACCGCATAGGCCTTAGAGCGTTTCGCTCCTATTTGTGTTCTGCGCCTCTTTCGCGATCACAAATGTATGGATCGAAAACACGCAAGCCCGTGTTTTGGGCAGGCGCAGAATGCATTGCCGCTCGGATCGAAAGAACGGAAACACCTCCGCATGCAGACCTTTGTATTCGCCATGACGGCGCTCCGGCTGGAAAAGCGCCGGATCTTCATAATGCAGGGCATTAAAGCGCCATAGCGGGCGCTCTGGCTGAACCCCATCAAAAAGCCGCTGCACCCTTTGGGCAATGCTCGCATCGTAATCCGGGACCGGGTCGTGGATCATGGTGAGCGGGCGACCGATCTTTTCCGACAGATACCAATTGGCGGGAAAACACAGCACTGCAGCAGTCAGCACATGCTCATCCCCGCGCTTTTGCATCAGGCACAGGTCTTCCTGCACCAGGCGGCCCAATGTCACCATCGGGGCATCACGGTCCAGAGGTATCGTGACCCCATCGGGTCGCGTGACCTGGCGGGTCTCGATCCGGTAGTCTTTGCCATGCTCACCAAGCCAAGTCAGCACAGTATCCAAAAGCTCCTGCGCGGCCTCTTCACTGCCATCCTGCATGGCGATCACATCCCGCGGTCGCGACTGTATTAACTCATCACGCAGCGCCATCTGCGCAGCAAAGGCTTCATCCTGCCAAAGCCAGTCATGCATGTCTAATGGCATCGTGCCCGGCAAGGATTTGGACGACACATCATAGGGGATTTTGTCTTGCAGGATCAGGCTCATGTTGGGTCTGAA
>JBCAZO010000147.1:0-6308 GCA_038532975.1 Pseudomonadota bacterium | reverse complement strand
ACGGCTCTTCGCGGTCGAAGTCGTAATACCAGCCGTTTTCAATCACCGGGCCAATGGTTACCTTAGTGTCGGGCCAAATCTCCTGCACCGCGCGGGCCATGATATGGGCAAGGTCGTGGCGCACCAACTCATTGGCGGCGGCCTCGTCCTTCATGGTGTTGATGGCGATGGAGGCATCGGCCTCAATCGGCCAGGCCAGATCCCAATGCTGGCCATCAACATGGGCCGAGATCGCTTTTTTTGCGAGTGAATTGGAAATGTCGGCGGCCACCTCGGCAGGGGTAATTCCAGCCGCGTATTGGCGCGCATTGCCATCAGGAAAGGTCAGGGAAATCTGGGCCATATCAGGGCCTCCTCGTCGGTTTGGCGCCCACGGAACGCCCGATTGCGAAAATATGTCGGCTGGTTGTGAACCTTTCGAGTGGTCAAGTCAAGGCAGGGAATAAAGGAGCCGCGGCAGAAGGGTTTCTAGGTCCTCAAACATTAACAAGAGGTTAGGGGACCCTGAGGTTTAGGTGTGCAAACGTATGCTGAATTCGGTATCCAATGGCATTCCGCCGTCGTGGTAAAGTATTGAAGAAATATGGATTTTTGCCCTTTACGACGGGCTGGTGATATCTATATTAGTCAATAACTAATGCACTATCAGTAATTCTTATTGCTCGGGAAAGGCGTGTAAGATGGCTCGTTACAATGTTGATTTTCAGTTGTCGGTTGAGGACATGGAATTGATCGAGGATGCGTTGCGGCGCTCAAAGTCAGAGCTGGCCGGCACCTTGATCGAAGAGGGAATGCCCAGTCCTGCACAGTGCGAGAAATCTGAGATCGCAGACGCGTCGGTACGGCGCATCCACGATCTTTTAGGTCGGTTGCATAACCAGAAGGTTTTCTACCGTCCCAAAAATGCGCCCTATGTAGGCGGATAATTCAAGGTCCCTCGAATGCAGATTGGGGCGTGCCCGGCACGCCCCTTTTTTATGCCAGCGCGCATTGTGTCCTGATGTGTGCATTTGTATCTGATTGTACGCGCATGCATGCAAATGTTTATCGTAACACAATGAAATAAAAAGATATTTCCATATCAAAATTTGCCTGTTAACAGTTTTACCTAGGGCGCGAGTCAAATGGCGTCTTGGGTTTATAAAAACAACAAAACGGCGTGAAAACATGGCCAGGTTAGAGACTGAGTTCCGGCCCCAGGATGGGCCACATGAGGCAGGTAGTACAAGCAACGCACAAGGCGATGCGTGGCAGGGGTTTCCAAGAGCAGCGCTAGAGGAGAGGCCCGGTCACGAGCGGCAGTATCCGCTTGACCGGATTGAGCGCATTATCGGCTCGATTATGTAACTCCTGCCAATTGCGGCTTGAAAGCGTGGCGCCTTCGGAGGACATTTGCCCAGATACGGTAAGGGCAGGGGTCATATGGGCGACATGCAGTTTTTGACATCTCAAGACGGGCGGCGGCTGGCTTATCACCGGACAGAAGGGGCCGGGCCGGGTGTTGTGTTTCTGGGCGGGTTCAAGTCCGACATGGAGGGCACCAAGGCCATTCATCTTCAAGACTGGGCGCAACGTACCGGGCGGGCCTTTTTGCGATTTGACTATTCCGGGCATGGGCAAAGTTCCGAAGCGTTTACTGATGGATGCATCGGCGACTGGGCGGCAGATGCGCGCGCAGTGATTGCGGCGCTTACAGACGGCCCACAGGTTCTGGTTGGGTCGAGCATGGGGGGCTGGATTTCGTTGCTGACAGCCCGCGCGATGCCTGAGCGCGTGGCGGGATTGGTCACCATCGCCGCTGCGCCGGATTTTACCGAAGACTCCATGTGGGCCGGGTTTTCCGATGCGCAAAAAGCAGAACTGGCGCAAAACGGGCAGGTGGCTTTGCCCAGCGAATATGGTGAGCCTTACATCATCACGGCCAAGCTGATCGAGGAGGGGCGGCAGAACCTCGTGTTGCGCGACCCGCTGAATTTGCCATTCCCGGCGAGGTTTCTGCAAGGCACGGCAGATGCGGATGTGGACATGTCGGTCGCCTTGCGGCTTTTGGAGCATGCAACAAGTAAGGATATGCGCCTGACACTTGTGAAAGGGGCAGATCACCGGTTCTCTGATCCGGACTGCCTGACCATGATCGAAGCCGCGGTTGAAGAGGTTTTGGCGCGAGTATCTATGCGTTAGCGGTCAGGATGTGGTGGTCGAGGCCCGTTCATCCCACTGAAATAATGAGAAAACTCAAGAATGCCTTCGCCTCTATGCGACTGTTGCATTTATCCTCTGCCGGGCAAGTTTATAGCATCCGCTGCAGCTGAGGCCTCTTGCAATTTGCGGATCACATGGCACTGTTGAGAAAAAATAAGCGACAGGTTTCGCGAGCAGTAAGGAATAGTAACAATGCAAGAGCCCCTGGTTTTCCTGCCGGGCATGATGTGCGATGCGCGCGTGTTCGGTCCGCAGGTCACAGCAATGAGCCGCGATGTGGCTGTCACCGTTGCGCCCGTCACGGGCGGAGAACGGATAGAGGAGATAGCCTCTTCCTTGCTGGATCAACTGCCGTTGAAGTTTGCCTTGGCCGGGCTGTCGATGGGCGGCATCGTGGCGATGGAGCTTTTGCGCCGGGCGCCCGAGCGCGTGACACGCATCGCGTTGATGGATACCAATTCCTTGCCTGAGACACCGCAAACGGCGGCGGATTACGAACCTCTGATCACCAAGCTGAAAGCAGGCCTTCTGGATCAGGCGGCGGCCAGCATTGTGCGTTCAGAATATCTCGCGCCTGGGCCGGAGCGGACGAGCATCCTCAATCTTGTGGCCAAAATGGCCGAAAATATCGGCTGTGAGGCGATCATTCGTCAGGCCCGTGCCCTGCAAAGGCGGCGCGACTATCAGGAGACGCTGCGCAAATGCAATGTGCCCGCGCTGGTGATGTGCGGCGAGCATGATACGCTGACGCCTGTCAAACGGCATGAATTCATGGCAGGGATCATTCCTCATGCAGATCTGGCGATCATTCGCGAGGCTGGTCATTTGCCGACGCTTGAAGCGCCAGATGCGGTTACTGCGGCTTTGCGTGCGTGGATCAAACAGCCGCTCGTTTTGCGCACCAAGATGGTGCGGATCGAACAGCCGCTGGCGTCTTAAAGAGCTTATTCAGCTGCGATTTTCCGGGATTTCCGCGCCTTTTTGGGCGCGGTCCGGGCGCGCCGTGCAGGGGCCTCGGAATTGGAGTCGATGAAATCGAGCACCAAGGGCCGGATGTTGTTGCGCCATGAGCGGCCCGCGAAAATACCGTAGTGCCCGGCTTCGGGTTCGATATAGCTGGCCTTCATGTCGTCGGGCAGGCCGGTGAGCAGGTCCAGGGCCGCCACGCATTGACCAGGAGCCGAAATATCATCCTTGCCGCCTTCCACGGTTTTCACCGCAACGCGTGTGATCGCGCCAATATCAACTTTGTGACCCGCTACCATAAATTCGTTGCTTGCGATCTCACCGGCTTTGAAAATACGTTCAACGGTCGAGAGATAGAATTCGGCAGGCATGTCCATCACGGCGAGATATTCGTCGTAGAACTTATTGTGCGGGTCGCGGTCGCTTGCTTCGCCTTGCGCGACGCGGCCGATCTGATTGACAAAGGCCTTGCCGTGGCGCTCGGCATTCATCGACATGAAGGAGGCCAGTTGCAACAGGCCGGGATAGACCATGCGGCCAACGCCTTTGTATTTGAAACCCACGCGCTGGATCATAGTCTCTTCCAGCTGGCCCATAGTCACGCGATGCCCGAAATCCGTCACTTCGGTTGGTGCTGCGTTCGGATCAATCGGGCCGCCGATCAAAGTCAATGACCGGGGTTGCGCGTCTGGGTCCAATTCGGCCAGATAAGCCGTGGCGGCCAGCGTCAGCGGGGCAGGTTGGCAAATGGCGATCACATGCAAGTCGCTGCCTAGCGCCTTCATGAAGTCCATAAGGTAAAGCGTATAGTCCTCAATATCGAACTTGCCTGCTGAGACAGGGATGTCGCGGGCATTGTGCCAATCGGTGACGTAAACTTCGCAATCGGGCAGCAGGGATTTCACGGTTGAGCGCAGCAGCGTGGCGTAGTGGCCCGACATCGGGGCGACCAAGAGCACCCGGCGGTCCATCTCATCACGGCCCTGCACATCAAAATGGATAAGGTCGCCAAACGGCTTTTCCACCACGGTTTCGATTTTGATCAGATGATCGCGCCCGTCCTGACCCGTGATGGATTCAATTCCCCAGTCGGGTTTGACCACCATACGCTGGAACGTGCGTTCTGTGACTTCGCCCCACGCGGCCATCCATTGAAAGGCCGGATTTGGAACCATGCTAAACATAGGATAAGATGCCATGGAAAGCGCAGTTGCCCCAAGCCACTGGTTCATATTTCGTGACGCTTCCATCAGGTCATACGTTATCATGTAGCGCATGTACTTACTCCTTTGACCTGAGCGGCCCGGTTCTATTCGTCGCAGTCACAACACACGGCGACACGTCTATATCCGGTGCACGCGGCGACTCGGTGGTAACAGGTTTCGCGCTGCGCTGCTATGCTGCATAGCAGAAAAATACGGGAAGAATGTTAAAATGGCAACTCAGGACGATGCACAGAACACCAATCTGGACCGCATGAGCGCCAATCTTGAACGGGTTGAAACGCTGTCTCAGCGTCTGATACAGGCGCTAACAGCGCGCACCCCGCCTGCACAGGAACTGAATGGTCCGTCACAAGATGTTTTCGTGAAAGCAGCCGGGTCCTACTGGAAATCCTTTATGGAAAATCCCGGTAAAATGTATGAACAGCAGCTTGAATACTGGGGCAAATCCGTTCGTCATTTTATGGAGGCGCAACAAAGTCTCGCTAAAGGTGCGCCCTTGCCAAACGGGACCGATGAAGAGGACCCTTTGAAAGACGACCGCCGGTTTTCCAATCCGCTCTGGGACACACATCCCTATTTCAGCTACATCAAACACCAATATGCCTTGAATAAGCAGGCGATTGAAAAAGCCGTGGCCGAGGCCGAAGAGCTGGACGCCAAGGACAAGCAGCGCTTACAGTTCTTTGCAGCGCAGATCATCGACATGATGAGCCCGACGAATTTCCTGTCCACGAATCCGGATGCTCTTGAAAAAGCAGTTGAGACCGAGGGCGAGAGCCTTGTAGCCGGGCTAGAGAACCTTGTTACAGATCTTGAGGCCAATAATGGCGAGATGGTTGTGCGTCTCTGCGATGAAAACGCCTTTGAGTTGGGCAAGAACGTGGCCGTGACCGAAGGCGAAGTCGTCTATCGCAATAAGATGATGGAGCTGATTCAGTACACGCCTACGACGAAACAGGTGCATAAGACACCGGTTGTGATCTTTCCGCCCTGGATCAACAAATTCTATATTCTGGACCTCAAACAGGAAAACAGCCTGATCAAATGGATCACCGATCAAGGCTATACGCTTTTCGTGGTGAGCTGGGTGAACCCGGATGCGTCTTATGCCGATGTGGCCATCGACGATTATATAGAGGATGGTTACCTGACAGCGATCCGAGAGGCCAAAGCCATCACAGGTGAGCGTCAGGTGAATACCGTAGGCTATTGCATCGCTGGGACCACGCTTCACATGACACTGGCGCTTCTGGCCAAGCGGGGCGACAAGTCGATCAAGTCGGCCACCTTCTTTACCGCGCTCACCGACTTCAGCGATCAGGGTGAATTTGTTCCTTTCCTGCAGGATGACTTTGTTGACGGGATCGAAAAAGAAGTGAACGAGAAAGGCGTGCTGCGCTCTTTCATCATGGGACGGACCATGTCGTTCCTGCGCTCCAATGACCTCATCTATAAGCCCGCCATTCGCAGCTACATGATGGGGGAAACGCCCCCGGCCTTTGATCTGCTCTATTGGAACGGGGATGGTGCGAACCTTCCGGGGCGGATGACGGTGCAGTACCTGCGCGATCTGTGTCAGAAGAACGCCTTTGTCACCGATGGGATCGAGATGTGCGGCGAGACATTGCATATCAGCGATGTGACTGTGCCGATCATGGCGATCACCTGTGAGACCGATCATATCGCGCGGTGGAAAGACTGTTACCGCGGCTTTTTGCAGACCGGATCAAAAGACCGGACATTCATTGTCTCAGAGTCCGGCCATATCGCGGGGATCGTGAACCCGCCGAGCAAGAAGAAGTATGGGTTCTATTCCAATAAGGATCTGCCGGAGACTGCAGATGCGTGGCTGGAAGGCGCCAAAGAGCAGGAAGGCTCCTGGTGGCCCACATGGGAAGCCTGGCTGAAAAAGCG
>JBCAZO010000146.1:0-6327 GCA_038532975.1 Pseudomonadota bacterium | reverse complement strand
GTAACTAGCGGAAAAATAGACACTATTCAGTGCAGCCGGGTCAGCTTCGGTTTTTTCATGCGCCAGACGCCCCTGTCAAACCGGGGCAATTCGTCCTTGACCCCTGTTTGAGGTGCTAGTAATCACGCCTCCACGCCAAGGGCAATGACCTTGGTTCGTGGGCGACAGGCCGCAAGGTGTGGCAGGGGACTGTAACTCCCTCGCGGAGACGCACGCCTGGTTCGATTCCAGGGTCGCCCACCATTCAATCCCTTCAAAACCGAAGCTGACCCGGCTGCACTGAATAGTGTCTATTTTTCCGCTAGTTACCGACGGCAATGCCACCAGAGACCTCACATTTGGTCTCTGATCAAGGGCGTTTCAGGGCAGGTTGGGAGAAAGTCTTAGCGAGGCCATTTCGCGTGAGGTCTTGGTGCGGTTTTGACCCGTTTAGAGTTGCGGGAATCCAAGAATCTGGCGTTGTTCTTCCCAGTCCAGAGGCAGTTCGGAAAGGCTGCGCAATGATTTAGAGTTGAGATACAGTGGCTGGCGGCCTTCAAGTATAGCCGTTGCGATGTCCGGGGCCAGCCAGACCAACGGCACGATGCGGCTGACGGATCCACTGCGCAACCCCTCCCGCTCGGTGATTTGCTGCAGCGACAATGACTTCCGCGCAAGAAGTTCGCCCTCCCATCGCCCGCATCGGCGACCAGAGCAATGAGTTCCGGGTCGGGTTTTTGGGGCATCTTCAGGAACCAGGATAATCGGCTTTGCCCGCCCGTTCTGACACTTTTGGAACGGGACCTCGAAGGACGCTACTCCTGACTTTCGGGAGACATCCGATCCGGATAAAGCATGGAGGTTGATCCTGGTCCGAAGCCGATCCCTTGGCATATCGATCCGGTCAACAATGCCCCCGAGATCATGCGCCGTCGTTTCACCGTCTGATTTGGTGATCTCGTCAGACCAAGCATCCGCCAACCGCGGAACCTCTGCGATCGAAGCATCGGGTTCTTCAGCCTGCCCCGCTTGATCCGCTAACCAGCTCTTGTCGCCGAGGCGATCTTTGAGGCTGTTGAGAACAAGGCGCTCAATCTCATTGACAGGCAAGCGCTCAACACTGGCTCCGTCTTCAACGCCCGATATCTTCGAGGTCTAACACCAATAGCGTTTCGTCCGCGTTGTCCCGCCCCGCCGCATGGACTTGCTGGCGTAGGTCGCCCTCGTCGCCCTGCCCTTTTTGTCGAACAGTACATCATCCAAAACGCGTCTGGCAGAGCGCCGCGCCGTGCTGATACTCTTGCCTCCATGACCCGCTAGCTGATCCTGTACCTGCTTCCAGGTGGCGCCATCTACAATGGCCTCGTGCAACCCTTCGTAAAGTCCTGCTTTGTGGCGGGTTTGTCCGATGTAGACCGGGTTGCGCAGGATGTTATAGAGCGCACCGCGCGAAGGGGCTTTGCCGCAACTTGTACGCCCATACCGGTCGGTCCGTCGCTTGCTGACAACGCCCAGTTCACTCAGCGGTAACGAGAGTTGCCGCACCGATCCTGTGATCAGACACTCGGCAAAGATGATCCGGATCGCCTTGGCTTCACTTTGGTCCATGACCAGCGCTTTGTCCTTGACGTCGTAGCCCATCGACACGGCGCCCCCATCCAAATTCCCTTACGTTTGGAGGCCGCAACCTTGTCCCGAATGCGCTCGGCTGTCACCTCGCGGTCGAACTGGGCGAAAGACAAAAGAACATTCAGTGTCAGGCGTCCCATAGAGGATGTTGCGTTGAAGGCTTGGGTGATCGATACGAACGACACCCAAGCCCCGTCAAACACATCGACTATCTTTGCGAAGTCAGCAAGCGACCGGGTCAGGCGATCCACCTTGTAGACGACAATGACATCGATGCGCCCACCGCGCTCATTCTTTAGAAATTGCTCGAGACCAGGGCGATCCATAGACTCGCCACAGAACCACCATCGTCATAGCGTTTCGGCAGTTCTGACCATCCTTCATGTTTCTGGCTCAGAATGTAGACCGCACAGTCTTCACGCTGTGCGTCCCGAGAGTTGAAGTCCTGGTCCAGCCCCTCCTCAGTCGATTTGCGGGTGTAGATTGCGCAGCGCTGACGGATCATTGAGTGCCGCCTTTTCACAGCCCAAAGAACTTTGGTCCGTTCCTGTTCGTCTTGGTCATCACTCGCGCCACAGCTGACAGGGACGTATAGCTCTGGCCGTTCCAGATGGCACCTTCCTCGGTTACCAGCACCTCGAGGGTTGCCCCGCCCCGTTCCTTCAGAAGACGGGTGCCGTCGCGGACAATCAGGGCAAGAGCCTTTCGGGCAGAGCCCCTGGCCTCGCTTGCTTCTCTTTCCTTGATGACCCGTTCCCGTCACGGCGCGCCTTGGCAGGCTCCGCACCCTCCCTTCCCGCCTGTTCGCCCCAGGCCAACGCCAGCCGCATTAGGTCGGCGTTAAAGGTCTGGGGCGGCGCGACACCTCTGGCTTCCGTCCAAAGCTGCCGAAGCGCCGCTGCGCTTGCGTCTTCCAACTACCGTATATCCAGATCAATCCCGTTTGGTCTTATTGGCTTTCTCCCGACACCACGCCGTAGCGTGCCACTGTGCCGGAGTGATCGAGTTCGATCGAAAAGCCCGAAGACCTCAGCCGCGAGATTAGATTGTGGCGCGAACGGTATGGGCCTACCAGTCCAGACGCTCCTGGATCTGCGCGGCCGTTGCACGGTTGCGCCGCGACAGCAGCTTGCGTAACATTTCTGTCTCTGGCTGGGTTGCCAATTCTGTAGGCTGTTTTGCCAGCAAGCAGGGCGAGGTGATCTCGATGAGTTGTTCGGCCATTTTGGTCTCCCTTCAAGCACAGGACTATTAACCCCGTACTGACCGAAGCCCGGCAATCCGGGCTTGAGACCAAAGTGTTCGGTGACGTCAGTGACGCTCTGCTGTCGGTTAAAGTCCTGAGAAAATGCCAGCCCCGGCAGCTATTTCTAGTCAAGAAAGGCGAACGGCTGCCACCGCCCGCCCAACTGTCAGACGTCGATCTTGTCAGCGATACTCAGGGCGTCTTCAAGTTCGACACCGAGGTAGCGCACTGTGCTATCCACCGTGATATGACCAAGCAGGACCTTGACCGCGCGCAGATTGCCCGTTTTACGATAAACCAGCGCCGCCTTTGTGCGCCTCAACGAATGCGCGCCGATCCGCTCGGATCGAGGCCAATTGCCGACACCCAGCCCTGAACAAGCCCCGCATATTGCCGCGTCGATACATGCGGTCTGTCGTGAAAGCGGCTCGGGAACATGAAGTCGCAACCAAGCATGTCGGAACCGCAAACCAAATTCCAAATTGAACCACGGGTGTGTTCGGAGACTGCAGATTGCATCGGCCGGTTGGTCTTGCTCTGGATAACCAAAACAAGTTCGCGACCTCGATCTCCGACAACAATTGCGCTTGCTCTTAACCGAACAAGATCACAACCACGCAACCTACTGTCGATCGCAAGATAAGACAGTGCCAGGTCCCTGAGATTGCCATAGAGTTCGAGCCGGGCACGGATGGCCCAGACCTGTTTCGCAAGCAACGGACGTTTCTGGCCGACAAGTCTTGCTTTGTTTCAGGGCCGCCGTTTCGGTTTGACAGCGGGAAGTTGGATTCTGGACGTGGGATCTTCTCCAATCCTCCCTCCCTCTTCAGGCGTCAACACCGTCCAGACCAAACAATACTATCAAGTGACCAAATGGCCGGTCCATCCGCATCCCCGACGTACAGGTTGTTCGCAGCGATCGACCAATTTGAGCCCTCCTTACCGATTTTCTGTTGTGCGGCGAATATCGGCATTGCGCTTGGGTGGTTGTATATTTGGCTACCCGCACATCTCTGCGCAGGCGGCCGCACTCTTGCATCATTCGCTGTGGACAATTTCGCTGTAGTCGCCGCGCAGTTGCAGTGTGACAGTCACATCCGCATCGTCGCGATTACGCCAGAACCAACCATGATCGCCGGTGAAGGGTGCGGTGATGCTGCCCTCGCCCGCTTCCGCGCCCCGGCCTCGCTCATAATCGACGGACTCGCCATCCGCATGGGCGTGCAGATCGAAATTGATCCGCCCCCCCGTCGCCACCCAAGCGTAGGTCAGGGTGACACCTTCCTCCATCGTAGCCTTGATCTCGGTGGAATCGCCGGGGGCCAGGGTGAATGTGATCTCGTCCTGCCATGCTTCCTGCGCATGAGCCGTGGAGACGAACAAGCCGAAGACGCCATCCATCAGCGATGAGGACTGGTCGCCGCCGTGTAGCAGTTCATCAGCGGCTGCCTCGGCCGCAAGCTGCTGTTTGATCTCGCCCATCTCTGTCAGGCCAAGGATGCTGCCCATGCCGGTTGGGTCTGTGCCATATTCTGCGGGCAGGTAGACCATCAGGCCGATGGCGACGGCCCCGATGCTGGCGATGATCGTGGAGCGCCGCAGTTGTGCCAGTGTCGGCAGGTCTTCGATATTGGGTTTTGGTGCATTGTGCATTGGTCACTCCAATTTTTATGCGCTGGCGATGTATCCGGCGATCTGCTGGTAGGTCAGCAAGACGCCAAGGAAGACCATGATGATGTTCGCGTAAGTGGCCTGACGCATAAAGTTGGGGCTTCTGCGCCAGTATCCCATGACGATCAGGATCACGAAGAGCGCCAGAAGTTGCCCGACTTCGACGCCCACGTTGAAGGACAAAAGGTTTGCCAAAAGCCCGTCTTCGGCGATCTGGTATTCGAGGATCTTGGAGGCCAGACCTGTGCCATGAAACAGCCCGAAAATCAGGGTTGCCGCCTTGGTGTTAGGCTGGAACCCAAACCACTTCTGGAACGCCCCTAGGTTATCAAGGGCCTTGTATACTACCGACAACCCGATGATGGCGTCGATGATGTATGCGTTGATACCCCAGCCGAACCAGACGCCCAAAAGCATAGTGACGGAGTGCCCCATGGCAAACAGGCTGACGTAAACTGCTACGTCCTTCATGTGGTACAGGAAGAATACGACGCCAAGCAGGAACAGGATGTGGTCGTATCCCGTAATCATGTGCTTCGCGCCCAGATAGATGAACGAGATGATGTGGACGCCAAAGATTTCCTGAATGTAGCCCGCGTCACCGGGGGTAACATCATGAGCATAGGTTGTTGTCGCAAATGCCATCAGCGTCAGGACGGCGGTGGTGAATAGGGTCAAAGGCTGGCGCATTAGATGCATTGCCGACCCCGACCGAAAGGATCGGTTTGGTATCATTTTGGATTTTCCGCTAAGCTTTTGTGTAGGATGAGAGCGCGCAGCGGGCGCGGCCTCATACACGCGGCGGTCGATCGAGGCCATAATCCCTGCGATCAGTCAAACCGTGATCTGCCATTGCCCAACTTGCACTGGTCGGAAACGGAGTGCTCATCGCTTCACGCGGTGATAAGAATGCGATGTTGTGGTCGTGATCCGCGACGTCATGGCCGTGGCCATGATAAGCCTGCATCAGATTAACGACATCCTCGTGGGCGTGACCATGCTCTTCGATTTCTGAATGATGTTCAGCGACGATCTTTGCCAGTTCTGCGAAGTCGTGGGTTGCTGAACGGGCGTCTGCAGACAGGATTATGCTCACCGCCAAAGCGATGCTCAGAAAACCTTCCAGATATCCCGCAATCTGCCGTGCCATTCTGCCTGCTCTCGTAGGTCTTGGCCCACTTGCCTGACCCCGCTCTGGAGGGTTACCTCGGGATATGACAAAATACCCATCCCATGCAACCCGGCCCGCTGTCGCCAAGCGGCTGAAACGTGCCAACGGCCACTTGGCCAGCGTCACCAAGATGATCGGGTATGAGCAGCCCCGTGTGGATATCGCGCAGCAACTCTATGCGGTGGAGAAAGCCGTGCCGCAGGCCAAGCGCACGCCGATCCAGGATCATATCCATCATTGCCTTGATGCCGCATTGGTCGGCGCTGGTGAAACGCCGGCCTCAGCCGAGTTCAAAGCCATCACCACGTTTCTTTAAGGATCTCCATGATCTCCGTACTCGCAGACCGCACCTACCGTCACCTTTTCGTGGCACAGGTCGTGGCGCTGCTTGGCACCGGATTGGCAACCATTGCACTGGGGCTGCTTGCCTATGATCTTTCAGGTGAGCGTGCAGGCTTGGTGCTGGGCACTATCTTCACGATCAAGATGATTGCCTATGTTGGCATCGCACCGATTGCAGGGGCAGTTGCCAATCGGTGGCCGCGTCGTACGATGTTGGTCAGCCTGGATCTGATCCGCGCCGCCATTGCCATTTGCCTGCCATTCGTCAGCGAGGTCTGGCAGGTCTACG
>JBCAZO010000145.1:0-6381 GCA_038532975.1 Pseudomonadota bacterium | reverse complement strand
TGTGGTGGAGGCCGGAGCCGTCGTCGGTGTCGCCGATATACATGCCGGGACGCTTGCGAACCGCCTCTAAGCCTTTGAGAACTTTAATGGAATCTGCGCCGTAGTCTTCGGGTGACGCTGCTGCTTCTGCCATGCAGGCTGTCCTTCGTATTTTTCATGATTTTATACGATTTTCTGGGGGGTTTGTCACGTCATGACCACAATATTTTGTGGTTTGGGGCCAGTTTTTCAGACGGTGTGGATACCGGGACTTTCAATGTCGGTATCACGTCGGTATTGCGTCGGTATCACGTCGGTGCGGATCAGGGTGAGACAGGCCTACTTGAAGGCGGTCTCGGACAGCTCAAGATGTAGTCGCGAGGCCTCTTCCCACAGCGCGCGGGTGTCGTCTCTGGGGGCTTCAGACACCCAGTTTTCGGCCAGGCGCCATTCGGACGCCACAAGCTCCTCCAACAGCGGGTCGATTTCCTCTATCGTCGCTTTCTCCTTAGCCGCCAGTTTCTGAACCAACAACGCATCAATGGCATTCTCGGTGACCTTGTCGAGGTCAACGCCCTCACGCAGGCGCGCCAAGTCCATAGGAGGCATTGCAGAGCTATTGAGCCGCAGCCATCGCAAGGCCAAAGCAGGGCGCAGGATATAGAACCAACGTTTGACCCGTAGACGCCCCTCTGGATCACGCACGCGGGACTGTTGACGTCGCATTAAGGACAGGTAGTGCCATGTCACAGACTTGCGGCTCAGAGCCTGTTCCGTGAACGTCGTCAAACGCTCAACGACGCCCGAATGGGCGCGGTACTGGATGGGCGACTGTAGCCATTCAGCGATCACCGCGTTGGAGCCAAGGGCCAGTTCCAGCGCTTTGGAGAGCTCCCAACCGGCGAGATCGAGCTCATCGTCGATGGGCCGTTCAATGACATCGCGCTTCTTGCCCAATTTGTAGAACCAGTCCCGCGGACGGGCATAAACAAAACGCACGTCGTAATCGCTATCCGGGGAATGAAAGCCCCAGGCACGGGATCCTGATTCAACAGCAAAGAGGATGCGCACACCGTCTTCCTGCTCGATGGCGGCCAGGGCGCTTTCAATTTCGGCGCGCATAGCCTGGCTGACGGGCGCATTCATTTGATGTCCTCCAGTCTGGATACACCGTCGGTCTCGTCCACATGAATATGGTGCGCCCGGTCGCCCAGTTCGTCAAACAGCTCAGGGCCCGTCCCCGTCATCCAGGCCTGAGCCCCAAGCGCACAAATCTCGTCATAGAGTGCGGCACGCCGACTGGCATCAAGATGCGCCGCAACCTCATCCAACAGGAGTATGGGGGGCGCACCAAAGTCACGCGCGAGCGCGCGCGCGTTCGCGAGGATGAGCGAGACCAGCAGTGCCTTTTGCTCGCCGGTTGAGCAATCTGAGGCGGGTATGCCCTTGGTAGCAAAGACGCCATGAAGATCAGCGCGATGCGGACCGACCAGCGTGCGCCCGGCGGCAATGTCGCGAAAGCGGCTTTCATGCAGCGCCTCGCGGAAGTCGGCCTCGGAGAGCGGCATCTCGCCTTCGGTGGTTGTCAGTTCGAGTTGCGCTGTGGGAAAGGCTGTCCGGGCCTCCGCCTGAGCCCGAGCGAGCTGTTCAAGCGCAGCAATGCGATTGGTGTGAATAGCCGTGCCTGCCTCGGCCATCTGGCGTTCCAGGGCCACGTACCAGTGCCCATCGCGCACCTGGTCCTTGAGCAAGCGATTACGCTCGCGCATCGCCTTGTCATAGGCCAATGTGGCCTCAGCGTGAGAGGGCGTAAAACTTAGCGTCATGCGGTCGAGGAACCGCCGACGGCCTTCTGCCCCCTCGATCCAGAGCCGATCCATCGACGGGATGAGCCAAAGCACACGAGCAATACGGCCCAATGCGATCTGGCTGGCGGGTTTGCTGTCGATCTTGAGTTGGCGGGCGTTGCCCTCCTCGGACCAAATTTCGATCTCGTGAGTTTGATGCAGGCTGCGCAAATGGCCAGTCAGTTTCCATCCGATAGCGTCTGGTCGGTGCGCCATGTCCTGCGCCGCAGACCGGCGCAATCCACGCCCTGGAGAAAACAAAGAGACCGCTTCAAGGATATTTGTTTTGCCCGCGCCATTGGGTCCAAAAAGCGCGATGGGCCGCCCGTCTCCCTCAATCCGCGCGGTTTTGTGCGAGCGGAAATGCGAAAGGGTGAGCTGTGTCAGGCAAAGATCAGTCATATGTGCATGATCGTTTTCTGCGTAGAAAACGAGCTAGAAAATACATTTTTTCAAGAATGGAATTTTGGCAAATTCCAACGCTCGATCACACCCGCATCGGCATTACGACATAGATTGCCGAGGTGTCGTTGCCCTCGCGCATCAGCGTCGGATCACCAGACGAATTGAACATGAAGACCGCATTCTCGCGGTCGACCTGGCTTGCGATTTCAAGAAGATACTTGGCATTGAAGCCAATCTCCAACCGTTCGTCACCGTATGCAACGGCAAGTTCTTCTTCGGCAGCACCGCTGTCAGGCGCATTCACGGAGAGCACCAGGCGATCCTCATCAAGGGCCAGTTTAACCGCGCGTGAGCGTTCAGAACTCACGGTTGCCACCCGATCCACCGCCTGCGCAAACTCAGCCGCATCAACCTCTAGCTTGCGCGTGTTACCCTGCGGGATCACGCGTGTGTAGTCCGGAAAGCTGCCATCAATGACCTTGGAGGTCAGTGTGATGTTCGGTGTGGAAAAGCGCACTTTGGTCTCTGATACCGACACCGCAATGCTCATGTCATCGTCTTCCAGAAGTTTGCGCAGCTCACCCACGGTTTTGCGCGGCACGATCACGCCCGGCATGTTGTCGGCCCCATCCGGCAACTCTGAATCGATGCGCGCCAGTCGATGACCATCGGTGGCCACACAGCGCAGCATTTTGCCACCCTGACCCTCGGCCACATGCATGTAGACGCCGTTGAGGTAGTACCGAGTTTCTTCGGTCGAAATGGCAAATTTGGACTTGTCGAAAAGGCGGCGCAGTTCTGGCGCTTTGGCGGAAAAATTGCTTGTGTATTCCGAAGACGCCATAACCGGGAAGTCTTCTTTTGGCAGGGTAGCCAGCGAGAAATTCGAGCGCCCAGCCTCGACCGTCAAGCGGCCGCTGGTGCCGTCATCGGCCAGCGTGACCAGTGCGCCATCAGGCAGTTTACGCACAATCTCGTGCAACGTAACGGCAGATACGGTTGTTGCGCCTGCACGCTCGACCTGGGCCGGTGCCTTGTCGAGCACTTCAATGTCCAGATCGGTGGCGCGGAAGAGGACAGAATCCCCTTCGGCCTCGATCAGCACATTGGCCAAGATCGGTATCGTGTTGCGTCTTTCGACAACAGACTGGGCCTGAGACACGGCTTTCAATAGCGTGCTGCGTTCAATGCTGAGTTTCATGCCCTCGCTCCCTGCGTCTTCGCCTCTGACGGGCTCTGGGAAGGGCACGTTAGCAAACTCCGCCTTAGGCTCAAGCGTTTTGTTGTATTATCAGCCTTCGAGTGCGCGCCGCAAGATTTCCAGATCTTCGGCGATCTGGGCATCCTGAACCTTCAACTCTTCAATCCTGCGCACGCCGTGCATGACGGTGGTGTGGTCGCGGCCGCCAAAGCGACGCCCGATTTCCGGCAAGGACCGGCTGGTCATTTGCTTGCACAGGTACATGGCGACCTGCCGGGGTCTGGCGAAGCTGCGTACGCGTTTGGGGCCGATCATGTCCGATAGGCGGATGTTGTAGTGCTCGGACACCTGGCGCTGAATTTCTTCGATGGACACTTTGCGCTCTGAGGCGCGGAGGATGTCGGCAAGGCAGTCCTGAGCCAGTTCCAGTGTGATTTCGTGACCGACTAGCGATGCGAAGGCGAAGAGGCGAGTGAGCGCGCCTTCGAGCACGCGAACGTTGGTTGAGATGCGATGTGCGAGAAATTCCAGCACACCGTCGGCCATGTTGAGACCTGGGTATTGTTTGAGAAAGCTGCCTGACTTGGTTTGCAGGATGCCAAGGCGCAGTTCGTAGTCTGTGGGGTGAAGGTCAACGACCAGACCGCATTGCAGACGCGATTTGATGCGCTCTTCGAGGTTCGCGATCTCACCCGGCGCGCGGTCAGCAGAAATCACGATTTGCTTGTTCTGATCCACCAGCGCGTTGAATGTGTGAAAAAATTCCTCCTGCGTGGAATCCTTGCCGGCAATGAACTGGACGTCGTCGACCATGAGTACATCGACCGAGCGGAACATCTCTTTGAAATCCATCATGCGGCGATCGCGCAGGGCCTGTACGAAGCGGTACATAAATTGCTCTGCCGAAAGGTAGACGACGTTCAGATCGGGCCGTGATGTCTCAAGCTCCCAAGCGATAGCGTGCATAAGGTGCGTTTTACCAAGGCCGACGCCACCATAGAGAAAGAGGGGATTGAAGGTGACGGGGCCGCCTTCGGCGACACGTTTTGCAGCAGCATGCGCAAGTTCGTTGGGCTTACCGACAACAAAAGTATCGAAGGTAAACCGGTCATCAAGAGCGGCGCATGTCAGCGGACCATCAAAGACCCGAGCAGCAGGTTTTGGGGATTGGGCCGGCTTTTCTGGATTTGCCGCCCCTTCCGAAGGACGGGCTGCAATATTTGCTGCAACTTTAAAATCTACCCGCCGAACTTCCGGGGCCATGTTGCTGACCTTGAACAACATCAGTTCACCAAAGTTCTGTGATACGTAGTTGCCGTGAAACGGGTTCGGGACTTCGAACATCGCGACGTCACCCATAATTCCAGCGAGATCGACTGGCTCGATCCAATGTTTGAAGTTGTTGCGCCCTACTGTTTCCAGCAATTCTTGTTTGATTTGGCCCCATTGTTCTCGTGTCATGCTCACCTATTCCACCGCGAGTGTTGCTCTCTAGTGCGCAATTCCTTACACACTCCTCCTGTGCGGCTCACATTCAGTGGGCGTAAGACATAGACACTCCTTGCCCAGCCCACATATGACCAGACACAGAGCCTTCTTACGGCTTTTTAGCTTCGCAACAGAGGTTGACCGCATCGTCCCCAGATCAGGTCAAACCATTCCGTGTTACGCGCTATGTTGATGGACTTTGGCCTAAGCTCCGCAAACAACGTGAGTACGGTTAAAACCAACCAAACATGGGTCAGTGCGGAGCGAAAGCTTGTCCCCCCAAGCGTGAATCGCATCGTGAAATTAGCAACTGACTCTGCCCGTCGGCAACTTATCTTCGCGCTTGACAGCGGCTTTGCGCAAAAAGAATCTGTTGAGCTTGTTCTTTCGCTTCTGGCAAAAAAAGATGCCCTTCGAGAGGGCATCTTTTTCGATCAATAACTTAGCTCACAAACTCAGCCCAGAGCTTTGACGCGAGCGGCCAGTCGAGACATTTTTCGTGCAGCCGTGTTTTTGTGAAACACGCCCTTGCTGACGCCGCGCATAAGCTCAGGCTGAGCGGCGCGGAGCGCATTTTGTGCGGCATCTTTGTCACCAGAAGTGATCGCTTCTTCGACTTTTCGAAGGTATGTGCGAATCCGCGAACGGCGCGCTTTGTTTATTTCCAGACGGCGCAGATTCTGACGCGCGCGTTTTTTGGACTGGGCAGTATTAGCCATGGGTTTAGACCTTTTCTCGGGTTCGTTTCATTCGTCTGTTGCACGAGGGTTAACCCGATCCGGCTGGTCCGTTGCCGGTGTGATTCTGGCCAGAGCGGGCCGCACGCGCATCTATAGCGGCGGCGTATAGCCAAGTTTGCCAGGATTGCAAAGGACAAATGCTCTGCGCATGATCCCGTTAAAAGCGGGAGGGCACAATGAGCTCTGACAAAATCGAATGGCAGCCAGGTGAAATCAATCTTGCACAGCGGAACTGGGTGCCAGAGTCGTGCGAGCGTATTATTAAGCAAATCGCCAAGCAGACATCGCAGACCGCCACAGCTGACTTGCTTAAGCAGATTGATCAGTTGGTTGAAGACAACCGGTTCATCCACGAAAGTGCCTGTTTCAATCTGAACCCTGCCACCAATGTGATGAACCCTCGTGCTGAAGCCGTTCTCGCCAAAGGTCTGGGGTCACGGCCTTCGCTTGGCTATCCGGGCGACAAGTATGAGATGGGTTTGGAAGCTATTGAAGAGATTGAGGTGATCGCGGCCGAGTTAGCCGCTGAGATTTTTCAGGCAAAGTTTGCAGAAATTCGCGTCGCCTCAGGGGCGATGGGCAATCTCTACGCTTTCATGGCGACCTGTCAGCCCGGTGATACGATCATTGCACCCCCGGCCACGATTGGCGGACATGTCACACATCACGCAGATGGGTGTGCCGGGCTTTATGGTTTAAGATCCGTGCCAGCCCCGGTTCA
>JBCAZO010000144.1:0-6387 GCA_038532975.1 Pseudomonadota bacterium | reverse complement strand
CTTTACGCCGCATGGTCTGCGGTTGGACGCGCATGGGATGTCCGGTTACTATTCGCCCGCGCCCCTAAGGTGGAGCGACATTGCCGAAATTGAGCTTGTGACATCCAACAAAAACAGGCTCATTGGCCTGCGTCTGCATGATCGAGATGCGTATTGGAATGAGCTGACACCAGGGCAACGCTTGTTTCGCCTCGGGCAACCTGCGCCGTATCATGCGTCGATTCCGCTTGCCCCGTTCAAAGCAACCGAAACAGAGCTTTTGACTATGCTTCGGCGCTATTGGTGGCACTACAGGTAAGCCTTTCAGATTAGAATTTGAAAAACTTGCTGAACTTCAAACGCTTTCTAAAGCGGCTGCGCCGATGAGGCCGGTAGCCGAAACTGTGGCCGTATTTGCTGTGGTGGCCGTAGCGGCGACGGCGATGCACGCTCTGATGTTTCTTTCCGCTCTTGTGAAACCCGTGTTTGCCTTTGTGCGCATGCTTGAATGAGTTGGCTTCGGCAGGCTCTGCCGTGGCCATCACAATGGCGGTTGCGGGAATTGCGGCAAGGGCGGCGGTTAAAAAGCCCCGCCGCGAGAGTGTGGGTTCTTGCTGTGGCATGTTGGTCTCCTATGCGTTTGTCTGCTTAGGAGTTGGTAACGATTTGTGATCCGCTCAAATCACGCTTGCGCGGTCACGCCGTGAGCAGTGCGTGACATGCGCAAGATCAGAGCATCAGTTGATAACTTGAGGGAACGTATTCGAACCCATCGCCTTTTGCCTCAACAAAGCCGGTGCCAGGCCAGGGCATGTGGTAACCCACAAATGGCATCTTGTCGGCTGCCAACATGCCCAACAGTTTGCGTCGTGTCGTTGCGGCGGCGGCCTTGTCCATGTCGAATTTCACCTCCCAATCGGGGTGGGCTAACGACCACACATAGTGATTGGCGAAATCCGCGGCGATCATGAGAGATTCGCCCTCGCTCTCCACCACATGCACCATATGTCCCGGCGTATGGCCGAAGGCGGCCATGGCAGTATGCCCGGAGAATACACTGGCACTGTCGTCGATCATTGTCGTTTGCTCTGCAAGCGGACGCATATTGTTCTCGAAACCGTCATTTTCGGCCTTGGCCCATGCGTCAAACTCGACCGCTCCGGTGACGTACCTTGCGTTGGTAAACGTCGGCCCGCTGTCACTCATTAGGCCACCAATGTGATCGCCATGCATGTGCGTAATGACAACCACGTCAATCATCTCTGAAGCGTATCCCGCCGCCTCAAGCGCTTTGTTTGTGCCTTCAGCGTTTAATCCGGTGTCGAACAGCACCAGCTCAGATCCCGTGTTGACAACCGTTGGAGTGAAGAAGAACTGTGCCACATCAGCGGGGATGAGTGCCTCGGCAGACACCGCCTCGAACTCTTCAGCCGAAACGTTCAGGCCAAAAATGGTATGTGGATCGGGGCGTGCTGTCGTGGCCACAAGTAGTGTCGTGACTTCAAATTTTCCAAGGAGAAAGCGGTTATAGAGCGGCGTCGACGCTCCGAGCATTGGTGCCTCAGCCCAAGCCGGCAATGATAAGGCAGGCAGAGCTGCGGCAGAAGTCAAAAGCGATCGACGTGAGATGGGATGGGTCATAAAGCTCTCCTGTGCTACAGTGATGAAACTAGCGCTTTTTTTCCAATACGCAGCCACCGTCACAACAAGTTGAAACCGAGCGGCCAGGATTCGCCGATGAGCCAGAATAAAACAAAAGCCACGCAGCAATCCGTTGCCGATTTCATTGTAAACGTTGAGCCAGAGCAACGCCGAAAGGACGCCCAGACACTTGTTTCGTTTTTTCACGATGTCACAAAATTCGAGCCAGTGATGTGGGGCGCATCCATTATCGGATATGGGCGGTATCATTACGTCTACGACTCTGGCCGGGAAGGGGATTTTCTGGCCACCGGTTTTAGCCCACGCAAATCTGCGCTGAGCGTTTACATCATGCCGGGATATGCGGACTTTGGCAGTATTCTGGCAAGGCTTGGCAAGCATAAGCTCGGTAAATCTTGTCTTTACATCAACAAGCTGGAAGACGTGGATATGGATGTTCTGGCCGAGCTTGTGCGTGCAGGACTTAGTGATCTCGCAACCCGCTGGACTGTTCACCCGAGTTGAGATGTTGGCCCCAGAGGTTTGAGGTCTTAGGTTTCAGGGCGTGATACAAGTTTTAAGACAGCCAACATTCGCCGCACTCTTTTCCGCGCAGGTAGTGGCCCTTCTGGGTACAGGGCTTCTGACCATAGCGCTGGGCCTTTTGGCCTATGATCTGGCGGAAGGACGTGCCGGTGCGGTTCTGGGCACGGCGCTGACCATCAAGATGGTGGCCTATGTGGGGCTGTCACCCGTCGCGCAGGCGCTTGTTCAACACCTGCCGCGCCGCGTGGTCTTGATCACCGCTGATCTGGTTCGTGCCGGTGTTGCCCTTTGCTTGCCGTTCGTTACTGAGGTCTGGCAGATTTATGCGCTCATCTTTGTGCTTCAGGCCGCATCAGCGACATTTACGCCCGCATTTCAGGCCACTATTCCCGATATTTTGCCAGATGAGGCCGAGTATACCCGCGCGTTGTCGCTGTCGCGCTTGGCCTATGACATTGAAAACCTTGCCAGCCCGGCCTTGGCAGGTCTGCTTTTGACAGTGATGAGTTACAATTGGTTGTTTCTAGGGACGGTTGCCGGCTTTGCGGTTTCCGCGCTTCTGGTCTGGGGTGCGCAAGTGCCGTCTGCGCAAAGCAGCACGGCACAGCGACCCTTCTCCGAACGTTTGACGCGTGGCACCCGCATTTACCTCGCAACGCCCCGGCTACGGGGGCTGTTGGCATTAAACATGGCGGCAGCGGCCACCAGTGCATTTGTTCTTGTGAACACCGTTGTGTTGGTGCGCAGCTACATGGGTGGGGATGAAAGCGACCTGGCGCTGGCTTTGGCCGCATATGGCGCGGGGTCTATGGCAATGGCACTGGTTCTGCCGCGCTTGTTGGACAAGCTGACTGACCGTCCGGTCATGATCACTGGTGCCTTTGGGTTGGTGGTGATCGGAGGTTCGCTTGGGCTGTTGATCGGCGCGGGTTTAACATGGACATGGCTTCTGATTGGCTGGGCTGGCCTTGGAGCACTCTATTCGGCGGTGCTCACGCCATCGGGCCGGCTTTTGCGCCGCTCTGCCCATGCCGAAGATCGCCCCGCCGTTTTCGCCGCGCAGTTTGCATTGAGCCATGCCTGCTGGCTAATTACCTATCCTTTGGCAGGCTGGTCCGGTGCGGTTTGGGGTCTGAGTCCAACGTTCCTGGTGTTGGCCGCGGTTGCTTTGGCCGCTGCTTTGTTGGCGCTTCGCGTCTGGCCATCCGGCACGTCCGATGTCGTCCCTCATGATCATCCTGATCTCCCCCCGGATCATCCACATCTGCGCGCACATCGGGACGGTGGGCGCCATGCGCATTCCTTCGTTATAGACGACGAACATCGTGTTTGGCCCACCAACGGCTGATCAACTGCATATTCTGGACAAATCCAACCGCCTGTGACATGTCCCGCGCGATGAGGAGAAACCCATGACCACGACCCGTTTCGCGCCTTCGCCCACTGGCTATCTGCATGTCGGCAACCTTCGGACTGCCGTGATGAATTACCTCATCGCGCGCAAATCCGGGGGCAATTTCATCCTGCGAATCGACGACACGGATCCGGAGCGCTCGAAAGAGGAATATGTTGATGCGATCAAGGAAGATCTAGAGTGGCTTGGGTTACACTGGGATCGGCTTGAACGGCAGTCGCTGCGGCTTGATCGCTACGCCGAGGCGGCTGACAAACTGCGCAAGATCGGGCGATTTTATGAGGCGTTTGAGACACCGACGGAACTGGACCTCAAGCGCAAGAAACAGCTCAACATGGGCAATCCGCCGGTCTATGACCGCGCGGCTCTGGCGCTTTCGGAGGCAGAGAAAGAGGCATTGCGTGCCGAGCGTGGCGATGGCGTGTGGCGGTTCAAACTCGATCGCGCGCGGATCGAATGGATGGATGGCATCCTTGGCGACATTTCAATTGATGCAGCCAGTGTGTCAGACCCCGTCTTGATCCGCGGCGACGGGCAGGTGCTCTATACGCTGGCTTCCGTGGTGGATGACACAGAGATGGGTGTCACGCATGTGGTACGTGGCTCGGACCATGTGACTAACACGGCCACGCAAATTCAGATCATCGAAGCCTTGGGTGGAACATGCCCTGCCTTTGCGCATCACTCGCTGCTTACCGGACCGCAGGGCGAGTCGCTGTCCAAACGCCTGGGCACGCTATCTTTGCGGGATTTGCGGGCGCAAGGCATTGAACCTATGGCGCTTTTGTCCTTGATGGCACGTCTTGGGTCATCCGATCCGGTTGAGCTTCGGTCGGACATGAGCGAACTTATCGACGGATTTGACATCGGCCATTTCGGGGCCGCTCCGACCAAATTTGATGCCGAAGATTTGCTGCCTTTGACAGCGCATCATCTGCAGTCACTGCCCTTTGAGGCTGTGTCTGACACCGTGGCTGCGCTCGGCGTGCCCAGCGACAAGGCTGAGCAATTCTGGCAAGTTGCGAAAGAGAATATTAACACGTTGCATGATCTGGAAGCCTGGTGGGTGCTGTTCCGCGATGGGGCGGACCCTGTCGTGGAGGATGAAGATAAAGAGTTTGTGGCTCAGGCGATGTCGATGCTGCCCGATGGCCCTTATGACGCTGAAAGCTGGGGTGCGTGGACTTCGGCGGTTAAAGAGGCCACAGGCCGAAAAGGCCGTGGACTGTTTATGCCATTACGCAAGGCGCTCACGGGCCAGTCACATGGCCCGGATATGAGCCAGGTTCTGCCGCTCTTGCAGGTCATTCGCGCCAAGGGCTGAGGGTCTTCAATGGCTCGCGGCGCGCCTCGACCTGGTTGAGCATGTTGTCGACCAGCGAGCGTTCTTTGGCGGAGAGTGATTGGTGCCGTGGATAAACCGGGTTCGCGCGGTCATCCACCACCGGCGCGTCCCAACCGCCGGTGGTCTCAAAGAAACGCACCACGCCGTCTTCGCCAAAAACCTGAAGATAACCCTGCACAACCACGTCGATATAGCTGAGCAATACCGGGCTTTGCCGGTCTGGCGCGCCGTGCCGACCATCTTCAATGGCGTAAACCACGATTGGCGGCGTTGCGGTAAGAGGGTGAGAGACCTGATGCGCGGCATCCACGCGGGCATAGGCGCGCTCGCGCTCGTCAAGAGCATCCCAGTTGCCATGCGGAACTTCCGCGATCAGCCCGTCGATTTCGGCATTGGCATCAGGCACAACAGTGAGATAGGCCGCCTGTCGCAGTGTTGTCTTGCGCCACATCCGTCGCCAGCCTCTAAGCTGTGCTGGATGCGCCTCGGCGAACGCATGCGTGCCTTTGTTCACCAGGCTGCCATAGCCAAAGAAAAATCCACCGATCACACACATCTCCTCATCCGTTTGTTTTGCATGACTATTCTCGCTCTTGCGGTCAAGCTTTTCCAACCCTCCAGGCCCATAGTCACGGGCATTTGAGACACGGACTTGTCTTGGCGCTTGCCGCGACTCGGGGCGTATACTATGGTCGACTGCGATTGGATCGGGAGAACCGGCTTTGCCGGTGCCGAAGGAGCAACCGCCCCGGAAACTCTCAGGCACAAGGACCGTCTGATCACAACACTCTGGAGAGATCCCGGTCACGTTACCCGGGACGCCGAAGGGATAGCGATCTCAGGCGAAAGGACAGAGGGGGCATCAGACGCCTGCGCGGCGTGGAACACTGATGCCGGATGCTTTGCACAAAAAGATGCCCGGCTCGCAAGAGAAGAGGACCCGTGCCTTGACCGAGCTGAAAGAAACGCCGCTGACGCATTTGCACCGCGAATTGGATGCCAAGATGACCGGATTTGCAGGTTATGATATGCCGCTGCAATTCGGGTTGGGCGTGATGAAAGAACATCTGCACACCCGTGCGCAGGCCGGGCTATTCGATGTGAGCCATATGGGGCAGGTGATTGTGCGCCATCCAGCAGGATACGGAGCAGCGGCACAAGCGCTTGAGTCTCTTGTGCCTGTGGATCTCGTGGGCCTTGGGGAAAAGCGCCAGCGCTACGGATTTTTTACCAATGAGACAGGCGGCATTTTGGATGACCTCATGCTGACCAACCGGGGTGATCATCTTTTGGTGGTGGTGAACGCGGCCTGCAAGGACGACGACATTGCGCATATGAAGGCCGGATTGGCAGAGTGCGATGTTGTGCCCATCACTGACCGCGCCCTTCATGATCTCGCAGCCACCAGCAAGCGGCGCGAGCGCATCCACTGCAGCCGGCCCTTGCAAGGCCAGAAGGGCGC
>JBCAZO010000143.1:0-6404 GCA_038532975.1 Pseudomonadota bacterium | reverse complement strand
GCGCCAGCAGGAAATGTCAGTACCCAAGTGGCAAATCCAAGCGGAGTATCGTCCTCGTAGGCCATGAGGCAGGACATGTGTCGCCCTCCATCCAGCAGGGTGACGACACGGCTTTCCTCCACAACCGTGGCAGCTGGAATGCCGTAATGCGCCAGACAGGCGCGGTAGAGAGTTAGGAATGCCGAGGCCTGGTCAGGACTGTAGTCGTGTATTTGCATTTTTGAGTCCGTGTGTTGGTTTGGCCATGGTCAACCACAGCCAAACTTAATTCACACTGCGGAACAAGTGCTCCGATTAAGTGCGGCGTCCGAAGATAATATTCTTCAGACCCATCAAGGGGATCAGTAACACAAACCAGAATTTCTTGAGAAACAAGACCGCTGCAGCCAGCAAACCTGTCTTGGCAGCTGCCTTGCCCGCGATCAGACCGCCGATCCCATAAGCCGCAACCGTGTCGGTGGACGGGTTAAAATCGGCATATGTGTTGCCTTCGGTAAAGCTGGGCATGGCCAGAACGTCCGGTGCGGCGACTTTGATTTCGGCCAAATCATCTATGTCCGCAATGAAATTGAGAACCAGAACGCCTTCCCGACCAAGAACGCGAATGTTGTAGTTCAGAACGTTGGTTTCGTAAGTTTCGAAAGCCAGCTCCTTGGCCCAATAAAGCTTGTGCTCTGCAGCATCGTAATGTGGCGGCTCCGCCCACCCGAGCAACTCAATTTTTTCATAACCATTTTGCTCACGCCATCTGTTTTCAGACCGCATGTCACTGCGAAGATCGGCGAGGAGCGCATCAAAATCCATCTCAGCGGCATCGCTGTCAGAGACATGACCCGTGTCTTCGTAGAAAATTTCGACACCCCAGTTTTCGATAAAATATCCGTCCTTGTGGAACAGCATGCCCATAACAATGTCACCAGGCGGGTTGCCCCAAACGTCGTGCAAGATCGTCTCGGCATCATTGGAATTCACAAAGTAGTAGTCTTCCGGTACGTCCAAGGTAACGCGGGACAAGTTTTGCGCACCCTGTTTGAGGTCGATGGTGTCCAACACCGCCTGCCATTCGGGTGTTTCACGGCTGTACTCTTCTGGATAGGCTTCTTCGACAGAAATCGCCCAAGCAGAGGTTGCCATACTGGCCGCAAGCGCAACTCCAGCACACATATTTCTAAAAATCATACGTATAGTCCTTCTGTATTGCTCGAAACGCTACAGAAGAACCTTGTCAAAAAGTGGACAGCTTAAAGGGAAGCTGTCAGCGCTGTGATAATTGCATCACCCATTTGGGATGTAGACACTGGTGACACACCGTCTTCTCCCAACAGATCAGCGGTGCGCACACCATCGGCCAGAACCTTCTCAACCGCTTGCTCCAGACGGGTGGCTTCGTCTCCCTGATCAAAGCTGTAGCGCAAGGCCATCGCAAAGCTGAGGACACAGGCAATTGGGTTTGCTTTGCCTTGGCCCGTGATGTCCGGGGCGGATCCGTGGACTGGTTCGTAAAGCGCCTTGGGGCGACCGTTGGTCATGGGCGCACCCAGCGATGCAGATGGCAACATGCCGAGCGAGCCGGTCAGCATCGCGGCGCAATCCGAAAGGATGTCACCAAAAAGGTTGTCTGTCAGGATTACGTCGAATTGTTTCGGTGCACGCACCAGCTGCATCGCGCCGTTATCAGCATACATGTGGCTCAGTTCGACATCTGGGTAATCTTCGTCATGCACCTTCTGCACGACTTCACGCCACAGGATGCCGCTTTCCATCACATTGGCCTTCTCCATAGAGCAGACCTTATTGCCTCGCTTGCGGGCCAGTTCGAAGGCGGCACGCGCCGCTCGGTCGATCTCACTTTCAGTGTAGCGTTGTGTGTTGATGCCGACGCGCTCATTCCCTTCCTCAAAGATGCCGCGTGGCTCTCCGAAATAGACGCCCGAAGTCAGTTCACGCACGATCATGATGTCGAGGCCAGCGACAACGTCTTTTTTCAGCGATGAGAAATCTGCCAGCGCGTCAAAACATTGCGCCGGACGCAGATTGGCAAAAAGATCCATTTCTTTACGCAGCCGCAAAAGGCCACGTTCTGGCTTAACCGAGAAATCCAGATCATCGTATTTCGGGCCTCCGACAGCCCCAAGCAGAACAGCGTCTACGTCCTGGGCTTTGGCCATGGTGTCGTCATGCAACGGTGTGCCATGCGCGTCATAGGCGGCACCGCCCACAAGGTCTTCGCTTACGTCAAAATTCATCCCTCGATTTGCACCAAACCAGTCGATGACTTTGCGGACTTCGATCATCACTTCGGGGCCAATGCCGTCACCGGGCAGAATAAGAAGCGAAGGGGTGCTCATCGGGTGTCCTCTCTCATGACTGGTTGTCCGCGACCCGCCTATATCGAAGCGTTGAAAGGGTCAAGAAAAGTGGGGCTTTTTCGGTTAAGATGCCGACAGTTACGTCAATCCCAAGTCACATCAACCCAGACCAGCCTATGACGGCTCGCTTTGGCGGCGATTTTGCCTGCTGCGCTGACTTCTCGTGGCCAATGGACCCCGGACGCCACAACAGAAAAGAACGTATCGGGCAATATGTAACTCACACGCTTATGCCCGGGACCATCCAGAGGCCACGCAACGGTATGAAAGGCCGGGTCACCGGAATGTTCGGCAGTTCTAGAAACCAGTTGCGGACGTCGCGCTTGCGGATCCTGAAGACGTGGATCGGCCAGAAGGCTACGGATGGCCTCTTTTATTCCTTCGCCGTCTAATGGGTCCAAGTTTGCGTTTCCCAAAACAACGAAGGGTTCAGGCACCTCACCCAACTTGCCATCCATTACCTTTTGCCAAAAGACGATTTCATCATGATTGCGTCGACCATTGCGATCTTCCGGTCCATCAAACACTGGTGGTCCAGCATGAAACGCAAAAAAATGGATGGTTCCGAGGTCTGTTGCTACTGGAACGATCCAATGCCCCGTGCTCGATAGCCGCTGTACATCAAGAGCATCTTTCGAAGGGAAAGGGCCATCTTCTGTCTTGGGAAGAAGTGCGCCTGGAACGTCCTTCCAGAGCACTTGGCTGAAATCCTGAACAGAATTCTCGCGGATTTCATAACGAGACAAAACAGCCATCCCACCCTGCCCTACGAACTCGCCGAAGCTTTGAGCGTCTTTTGGCAGTTCGACATGACCATCACCATTCATGTCAAAGCCTGTTGTGATGCCTGTATTAGGCGGTAGTGCGAAACTATGGATCATGGCGTGGCCGTGCACCGCAACGCGATCACGTAAAGCGTTCAGAGCCAGTAAGTCATGATCATAGTCAATGTTCTGCAACAGGATGATATCTGGTTGGACGGCGGCGATCACCTTTGCAACAGCTTCGACCTGTTCATCTTGTCCCGAGACAATGGCACGCAAAAGCAGGCCCGGCCCATCCCGCGACAACTCAGTATTGTAGGTGGCAATTCGCAGCTTGTCCTGCGCCATGGCAGATAGCGGCGCAAGCAGCATAATAGTCGCGAAACAAATCAGGCTTCTTGCAAGCCTTCGGCCTGGGCCTTGGCATAGACGCGGCGGCGTTTTTCTTCGATAAGCTCGGCCACACGGAAGAGTGCGACACCCCTTACCAAGATACTGGCCGGCAGAAGGGCCCATATTGTCGTCATCCAAATAAGCGTCTGGGGGCTATCCACGGCAAGTGAGCCAAACAGCAAAGCGGCCGCCTTGATAACCGCTGGAAACAAGAATGGCAGGAGAGCTCCTAACACAATGTTAAGAGAAGCGTCTCTTTTCAGGCGTTCGACAATGTCGCCTCCACGGGTGGGGTCGAACAGAGGCAAGTTAACCCAAACATTGAAGGCTCCGTTGCGCATCGGCCAGCCAAACAGCCGCACCAAAACCACGAAGGACAGCACCAGCACGAGCGATGCTGAGTAGGCGACACCGGCGGAAATGCGGACCGCGTTGACCAGTTGTGGATCGGTTTCAGAGGGCAGAAGAAGCACCAGCAAGCGCACAGGTGAAAATGGAAAATCGACAGCATTGCCGATGATTTGACCGAAGTACGTGAGGATCAGAGTGAGCGCGCTTGGTTGCACTTGCCCCCGGGCGACAAAAGACAACCAGACCACAACGACAGCCAGCACGAAAAACTTCATGCGGTTGTAGGGGGCGGCAAATCTGAATTCGACAATACTTGGATAGCGACCGAAATACTCAATGAATGTCAGAAGCGCAAAAAGGAGTGCGACGACAACAATCAGCTGCGCCGTATCAGGATCAACTGTCGGCAATATCAAAGCGGGCGCCAACATAAGGAGCACCACCAAGACGGCCCGCGACAGAGCGCTGATAAACCTAGAAACCACTACTATTTCCCTTTTGACTGGACCGACGCGTTTCTGTGCTGCGCCTGTGCTCCAATGCTGGGACCGCCAAATATGGCGGCTTGCCTCAATGTTGCCCAATTTCTGCCTTTTTTCGCTTTCTTGCTCAAGACTAGGGGCAAATAGACTTAGTATTTCCGGCAAATTGATGGTGCTTGTGGTGCTGGATTGCATCAATTTCGGAACAGAAGTGGGGCGCTCTAGTAGTAGCATACCAGATGTTGGTGTATAAGATGTACCCCCCACAAAAAATGCGCAAAAAACGGTTAACAATCCGTCTTTTGCGCGCTGTTTTTTGCCGATTTTGGAACCAAGACTGGCTATATTGACTGTCTTAGGAGCCTAAACCCAGGGTCGTGCGGCACCTGCCTGCGCTTCGAAACTGTCAATTGCGCTGGCTTTCTCCATGGTCAAACCAATGTCGTCGAGCCCTTCGAGAAGACAACGTTTCTTGAATGGATCAACTTCAAAGGTGAATACCTCGCCATCGGAGGTGGTCACCGTTTGTGCCTCTAGATTGATGGTCATGCGCGCGTTAGAGCCTTTTTCGGCATCTTTCATAAGCACATCAACCTGCTCCTGTGGGAGGACGATGGGCAAAATCCCGTTCTTGAAGCAGTTGTTGTAAAAGATATCGGCAAAGCTCGTCGATATCACACACCGGATACCAAAATCCTTGATCGCCCAGGGTGCGTGTTCCCGGCTGGACCCACAACCGAAGTTATCCCCTGCGACGAGGATCTCTGTATCGCGGTACTGAGACTGGTTCAGCACAAAATCAGGAATCTCATTGCCCTGACGGTCAAACCGCATCTCGTCAAAAAGGTTCGCCCCCAAACCCGACCGTTTAATCGTTTTCAGGAATTGTTTGGGGATGATCATGTCAGTGTCGATATTCACAAGCGGCATCGGCGCTGCGACACCAGTAAGCGTTTCAAACTTGTCCATCACATCATCTCCCGCACATCAGTCAGTTTACCAGTTATGGCAGCAGCGGCAGCCATGCCCGGAGATACGAGGTGTGTCCGCCCCTTGTAACCCTGCCGTCCTTCGAAATTCCGATTGGAGGTCGATACACAACGCTCGCCTTCCGACAGCTGGTCCGGATTCATCGCCAGGCACATGGAGCAGCCCGCAAGCCGCCACTCAAATCCTGCTTCTTTGAAAATGTCGGCCAGACCCTCTTCTTCGGCCTGGAGACGCACAAGCCCGGACCCTGGGACAACCATCGCCCGTAATCCGTCTTTGATCTTCTTGCCTTTCAGGATTTCAGCAGCGGCGCGCAGGTCTTCGATGCGGCCATTTGTGCAAGACCCAATAAAGACCGTGTCAATTTCGATGTCAGAGAGAGGCGTGCCAGGGGTCAGACCCATATAGTCAAGGCTGCGCTGAGCTGCTCCGACCTTGCCACCTTCGAAGTCATCCGGCGATGGAACCTTGGCAGTGATTGGAAGAACATCTTCAGGCGACGTGCCCCATGTGACAACTGGCGCGATGTCTTCACCTTTGATTGTGACAACCATGTCCCAATGCGCATCGTCATCCGAATAGAGTGTTTTCCACCAGTTCAAAGCCGCTTCCCACTGCGCCCCTTTGGGTGCATGCGGACGACCTTTGCAATATTCAAATGTTTTTTCATCAGGTGCAATAAGACCGGCACGAGCCCCACCTTCGATGGCCATGTTGCAGACGGTCATCCGCCCTTCCATAGACAGATCGCGAATGGCTTCACCACAATATTCAATCACGTAGCCTGTGCCGCCAGCCGTGCCGGTTTTGCCGATCACAGACAGAGTGATGTCTTTGGCCGTAACACCCGGGCGCAGTTTGCCGGTGATCTCGACCTTCATATTCTTCGATTTCTTCTGGATCAGAGTCTGAGTGGCCAGAACATGCTCGACCTCAGACGTACCGATGCCATGGGCCAAAGCACCAAAAGCCCCGTGGGTAGCTGTATGACTGTCACCGCAGACAACCGTCATGCCCGGCAACGTCCAACCCTGTTCAGGACCAACAATATGCAC
>JBCAZO010000142.1:0-6463 GCA_038532975.1 Pseudomonadota bacterium | reverse complement strand
GCATCATCAAAGAAAAGCTCGTAAAAGTCTCCCATGCGGTAAAACAGCAAGGCGCTTTGATACTGTGCTTTGATGATGCCGTCGCCGCCAGCGAAGCGTTGGATATCGCGCTGACCAAAAGAGGCAAACACCTGGGCGAAGATATCCCGATGTGCGGTGTTCCTGTGCATTCGGCAGAAGGATATCTGCTCTCGCTGATCCGCAAAGGGTTTCGTGTCGCTGTTTGCGAACAAATGGAAGATCCGGCTGAGGCGAAAAAGCGCGGCTCAAAAGCCGTGGTGAAGCGCGATGTTGTGCGCCTGGTCACACCTGGAACTCTTACCGAGGAAAGCCTTCTTGAAGCGAGACGTCACAATTTTCTGGCAGCGTTTTCTGATGTGCGCGGTGAATGTGCTCTGGCCTGGAGCGACATTTCCACCGGTGCATTGCATGTCGTGCCCCTTGAAGACGTTCGGTTAGGCCCAGAATTGGCACGGTTAAGTCCTAGTGAGCTTATTCTTGCGGATCAATATGGCTCTGAATTGGCAGAGTTAGTTTCTGATTTCGACATATCAATCACGCCGCTTGCCCGAGCTGCATTTGACAGCGCGAGTGCGCAAAAGCGCCTGTGCGACTTGTTCGGAGTATCAACTTTAGACGCGTTCGGTCAATTTAGTCGCGCAGAGTTATCCGCCATGGGTGCGCTCATTGAATACGTTGAGCTGACCCAAAAAGGCAAACTCCCGCTGATACGCCCTCCAATTCAGGAAATGACGGCGCAAGTCATGCAAATCGACGCGGCAACGCGTCGAAATCTTGAGCTCACGCGCGCCATGACAGGCGGTAAGGCCGGATCATTGCTCGCTGTTCTGGATCGTACTGTGACCCCGGGTGGCGGACGTCTTTTGGAGCGCCGATTATCCAGCCCAAGCCGTGATCTGGAAAAGATTAAGAACCGGCTGGATGCCGTCAGCTTTGCAACCGAGCAAAGCCGCATCGCCGCGGACCTGCGCGATGGGCTGAGAAAAGTCCCTGACCTTGATCGTGCCATGTCCCGATTGAGCCTGGATCGTGGAGGCCCAAGAGATCTTGCCGCAATACGAAATGGCCTGTCACAGGCTGTGGATATTGCATCACTTCTTGAGAATTATGACCTTCCCCAGCTTTTGTCGGAAGCACTTGCACAATTGTTGGGGCACGAGTCGCTCATAGAGCTTCTGGAAAACGCGCTCGTGGCAGAACCTCCGCTGCTAGTGCGGGACGGTGGATTTGTTACCGTTGGATATGACGCGGAACTGGACGAGGTGCGCCAGCTGCGAGACGAGGGCAGGGGCATGATCGCCAGCATGCAGTCAGAATATGCCAAACTGACTGGGATCCAGAGTCTGAAGATTAAGCACAACAACGTGCTGGGTTATTTTGTTGAGGTCACGGCAACCCATGCTGACAAAATGCTCTCGGAGCCCCTAAATGAAACATTCAAACACCGGCAGACGACCGCCAATCAAATCCGATTTACGACAATTCCTCTCAGCGAAATGGAGACACGCATTCTCAACGCTGGAGGGCGGGCTATTGAAATTGAAAAGCGTCTCTATCAAAGCCTGAAAAGCGCAATTCTGGATTCCTCCGCCACGATCTCAGAAACAGCAAAAGCACTTTCTGAATTCGATTTGGTAACCGCCTTTGCTGACATTGCAAAAAGCGAAAATTGGTGTCGGCCAAAAGTCGACAATAGCCGAACTCTCAACATCGAAGGCGGTCGCCATCCCGTTGTAGAACATGCAATTCGCCGTGAAAGCGGCAATATGTTTGTCGCAAATTCCTGTACTCTGGATGATACCCACGACATTTGGCTGCTTACCGGCCCAAACATGGCTGGCAAATCGACATTTCTCAGGCAAAACGCCCTGATCGCCGTTCTTGCGCAAATGGGGTGTTTCGTTCCCGCCACATCCGCTCATATCGGCCTCGTGAGCAAGCTTTTTAGCCGCGTTGGCGCATCTGATGATCTGGCCAGAGGCCGCTCAACCTTCATGGTTGAAATGATCGAAACCGCGACAATTCTGAACCAAGCGGACAAAAATGCTTTGGTGATCCTTGATGAAATCGGGCGCGGTACAGCCACCTACGATGGGCTAAGCATCGCATGGGCTACGCTGGAACATCTTCACGAGGTCAACCAATGCCGGACCCTGTTTGCAACGCACTACCACGAACTTACGCACTTAAATGCGAAACTAAATCGCCTGGAAAATGCGACCGTCGCAGTCAAAGAGCACGACGGAGACGTCGTTTTCTTGCACGAAGTGCGTAAGGGTGCTGCGGACCGCAGTTACGGTGTTCAGGTTGCAAAACTGGCTGGGTTACCAGGCTCTGTCATTGATCGCGCACGCGTTATTCTTGAAGCATTAGAAAAAGGCGAACGGGAAGGAGAAAAAAGAAATACGCTTGTTGATGACTTGCCTTTGTTCTCTGCCGTTTCTTCCGCAGAACCCAAACCCAAGATGTCATCAAAACTCGAAGACAGGTTGAATGAGATTCTACCAGACGACTTCACTCCTCGCGAAGCGCTGGAATTGCTTTACGAACTGAAAGAGTTGTCAAAGTCTTGAAGGGGCGGTCAACCTGGGTTTGACGACACGCCCACCTGAGCTGGACGCAGGATGCGGTCATGTAGCATGAACCCTTGGGCGGACACCTGGATAATTTCACCCGCCTTTGTGCCAGGAACGGGCGCCTCAAACATGGCTTCATGTTCTTGCGGGTCAAACTTATCACCCACTTCAGGATTGATCATGCGAATACCGTGCTTGTTGAACACATTGATAAGTTCTCGCATCGTAAGCTCGATGCCCTCAATCAAAGCACCCGCCGCCTCGCGCTGTTCATCCGTTACAGAATCAACGGCGCGTTTCATATTGTCAAAAACCGGAAGCAGATCGCGTGAGAGCTTTGATCCGCCATAGTTTTCAGCTTCCATCCGGTCTTTCTGAGCACGCTTACGGGCGTTTTCTGCTTCGGCAAGAGCGCGCATGAATTTGTCCTGCAGCGCGTCACGCTCGGCTCGCAGCTGTTCAATTTCATCTTCGGGCGTCTCGACCACATCATCAAGAATGACAGATTGCTCATCAGCCTCTGCTTGCTCGATGTCGTCCAGGAACTGCTCTTCTTTCGACTCAGCCATGTCTACCCTCTAACTTCGGTCAGCGATCAGCTTGCCCACAAGCTGCGCGGTATAATCAACAATCGGAACGATACGTCCGTAATTCAGGCGTGTCGGTCCAATAACCCCGACCGCGCCCACAATCTTTCGATCAGAGTTCATATATGGAGATACGACCAAAGAGGAACCCGAAAGTGAGAAAAGTTTGTTTTCTGACCCAATAAAGATGCGCACACCTTCGCCCTGGTCCGTCAATTCAAGAAATTCGGCGATATCGCGTTTACGTTCAAGATCATCAAACAACGTTTTTATACGATCTAGCTCACCCTCATCGGCATCAGATTCGAGCAGATTCGACCGCCCGCGCACTATCAAACGCTCATAGGTGTCAGCCTCGCCATCCCAAACGGCTAAGCCGCTTTCCACAAGTTGATGCGCAAGCTGATCCACTTCTTGCCGTCGTGCTTCAATTTGAGCGGCAATAACTGTTTGCAACTCCGAAACGGTACGGCCTTCGATCATGCTGTTCAAAAAATTGGCAGCTTCCCGCATTGCGCTTGGTGTTTGCCCGGCAGGGGGATGAAAAATTCGGTTCTCTACGTGACCATCCGCGAAAACCAATACGACAAGTGCTCTGTCCTGCCCAAGGCTGACGAACTCGATATGTTTTATCGGTGCTTCGTGTTTGGGCGACAAAACAAGGGATGCGCCCTGCGTAACCCCAGAAAGAGCCGATCCAATGCGATCCAATGCGCCCGAAACATCATCTGAATTGGACGCAAGCGTTGCATCTATCGTTTCTTTGTCTGTGTCTTCAACATTGCGAACTTCCAACAAGCCATCAACAAACATCCGCAAACCTTGCTGTGTCGGCACCCGGCCAGCGGAAACATGCGGACTATCAAGAAGACCAAGATATTCCAGATCCTGCATAACATTACGAATGGTTGCGGCAGATACCTTTTCTGACATTCCACGCGTCAAGGTGCGAGAGCCAACAGGATCGCCCGTAGAAAGATAAGATTCCACCACACGCCGAAAAACTTCGCGGGAGCGGTCATTCATCTCTTCAAGAATATGAAGGGTGTTTTCCATCGTGCTCATCGGTTGATTCTGGCCTGTCATTAAATTCGCCATACCGAAAAGGTCAATCGGGGTTGCTAACTGGAATGCCTCGACTGTATCCCGGTCGGGCAGCAAAGGAGTTCTGTTATGCGGCCTTCAGGAAGAGATTTAAATGAAATGCGTACAGTTTCAATTGAGACTGGTATCACAAAACACGCTGAAGGCTCATGCATGATCCGGATGGGAGACACACATGTCCTCTGCACCGCAACCTTGGAAGACCGTGTTCCGCCTTTTATCAAAGGGTCCGGTCTTGGGTGGGTGACAGCAGAATATGGCATGCTCCCAAGATCCACGTCGAGTCGCATGCGACGTGAGGCGTCTGCCGGAAAACAAGGAGGCCGGACTGTCGAGATTCAGCGTCTCATTGGCAGAAGCCTTCGCGCAGGTGTAGATAGAGTGGCACTAGGCGAGCGCCAAATCACAATCGACTGTGATGTGATTCAGGCTGATGGCGGAACTCGGTGTGCGTCGATCACTGGCGGATGGATTGCCCTGCGTCTGGCAGTGAACCAATTGCTGAAGTCCGGCGAGGTTCTGACCGATCCTCTGATCGATCCTGTCGCAGCGGTAAGTTGCGGCATCTATGCAGGTCAGCCCGTTCTTGACCTGGATTATCCCGAAGACAGCACAGCCGGTGTAGATGGAAACTTCATCATGACTGGATCAGGACAATTGATCGAAGTCCAGATGAGCGCCGAGGGCTCGACTTTCAGCCGGGACCAAATGGAACAATTGATGGGTCTTGCGGAAAAAGGCGTCTGCGAGTTGGTCGCGGCACAAAAGGCAGCAACCAGTGCGTAAATTTACAGGACGCGAGCTTCTTGTTGCGACGCATAACTCAGGCAAGCTTGAGGAAATCGCAAATTTGCTTGAGCCATTTAGTGTAAGCGTTGTTGGCGCTGCAAAAATGAACCTTCAAGAACCAGAAGAAACAGAAACCACTTTCGCTGGAAACGCACGCATAAAAGCACATGCGGCAACACAGGCAACCGGGCTTCCTGCTTTGGCTGACGACTCAGGCATCGAAATTGATGCCTTGGGGGGCAAACCTGGGGTTTATACGGCCAATTGGGCTGAAACAGAGACTGGTCGTGATTTTGTATTGGCCATGACCAAGGCGCATGATCGTTTGTTGAAATCTGGTGCCAATGAGCCTTGGACCGCACGGTTTTGTTGTACTTTGGTGCTCGCTTGGCCCGATGGGCATGACGAAGTTTTTCCCGGAACGATCAAAGGACAGATTGTTTGGCCAATGCGGGGCAATGAAGGGCATGGATACGATCCCATTTTCCAACCCAGCGGTTACAATCAGACCTTTGGAGAAATGGACCGCTGGGAAAAAAACAAGATCAGTCACCGCGCAACTGCATTCGCCAAACTTGTAAAGGGCTGTTTTGACTGATGATTGGCGACATGGCGGGTTCGGGCTGTATGTTCACTGGCCTTTTTGTGAATCCAAATGTCCATATTGCGATTTTAATAGCCATGTTCAAACAAAAATTGATCAGAAAGAATGGCTTAAGGCTTATCTAGAAGAGATTGATCGCTACGGAAGTCTTCTGTCGGATCGGTTATTGAATTCTGTGTTCTTTGGAGGCGGAACCCCGAGCTTAATGCAGCCTGAGCTTGTGGAAGCGATTTTAAATCGCATCCGGAAAACATGGCGAACAGCCAATGATATTGAGGTCACACTAGAAGCCAACCCCAGTTCCGTAGAAGCTGGGAGATTTGCGAAATTTGCTGAGGCCGGTGTCAATCGCGTGTCTTTAGGTGTTCAGGCATTGAACGATAGTGATCTAAAGCGGCTTGGACGCCTTCACTCAGCCGATGATGCCAGAAAAGCTCTGATCATTGCACAATCGGTCTTTGATCGGGTCAGCTTTGATTTGATTTATGCAAGACAGGATCAAACGCTTTCAGCTTGGAAAGCCGAGCTGCACGACGCAATATCCTTGGCTGGAGATCACCTATCTCTGTATCAGTTGACGATCGAACCAGGTACCGCATTCGGAGATCGCCACGCGCGTGGCTTGCTTAGGGGCCTGCCCAGCGAAGATATTTCCGCAGATATGTTTGAGTTAACACAAGAGATATGTGCGTCAGCAGGGTTCAATGCGTACGAAGTATCTAATCATGCCAAACCCGGCGCTGAATCTAGGCACAATCTCATTTATTGGCGGTACGGAGACC
>JBCAZO010000141.1:0-6490 GCA_038532975.1 Pseudomonadota bacterium | reverse complement strand
CCCCGCGCGTGATCTGCAGATAGACCAGACCATCGGTTATCTCGTTGGCGCGCACCAATTCGCGGTGGATGTCCAGAAGATCATTCATGACCGAAGGATGCGGCATATCCAGCTCATTCAAGGACCGTTCCAGCCGCGCGCGGTGGCCGTCAAAATCAATCAGCTTGCCGCCCAGAACCGACGTAACCTCATAGACCCCATCGCCCATCAGAAACGCACGATCAAAGATCGAGACCTTCGCTTCATCCTCTGGAAGGTAGTCTCCATTCACGTAAACGGTTCTCATGCGCTCAACCCCATAGCTCGGCCGATGGTGGATGCACCCCGGCGCTGTCAAATATCAAAGGCGTCTCCCGGTCTTCGGCCAGAAGCAGCGGGCCGTCAAGATCGGTGACTGTCGCACCCTGCGCGACCAATGTGGCCGGTGCCATGGCCAGCGAAGAGCCTACCATGCAGCCCACCATCACGTCATAGCCCTCTGCAAGCGCCTGCTGCCGCAAAGCCAACGCCTCGGTCAGGCCGCCGGTTTTGTCGAGCTTGATGTTAACCACGTCATACTTGCCTTTAAGGCCTGGCAGACTGGTGCGGTCATGGCAGCTCTCATCGGCGCAAACGGGCACGGGACGCTCCATACCAATGAGTGCCTCATCCTCGCCGGCAGGCAATGGCTGTTCCACAAGCTGTACACCCAGCCGCACCAGATGCGGCGCAAGATCGGCGTAAACTTCGGCGCTCCAGCCTTCATTGGCATCCACGATGATCCGTGCCTTTGGTGCACCGGCGCGCACCGCTTCCAGCCGGAGCATGTCATCAGGTGTGCCCAGCTTGATCTTGAGCAAAGGCCGATGCGCATGCTCAGCCGCCTGCGCCTGCATCTTTTCGGGCGTATCGAGCGACAGCGTATAGGCGGTGATCTCTGGCGCCGGCCAAGGCAGACCCGCAAGTTCCCAAGCCCGTTTGCCCGCAGCTTTGGCTTCGACATCCCAAAGCGCGCAATCCACAGCATTGCGCGCAGCACCTGCCGGAAGCAGATCATAAAGCACCGCACGATCAAATGTCTCGGGCAGGCCTTCAATCTGGGCAGTTACACTCTCAAGCGTCTCATCATAGCGAGCGTAAGGCACACACTCGCCCCAACCGGTGACGCCGTCTTTTTCGATCTTGACGGTCAGCACCTTGGCCTCTGTGCGAGAACCACGCGAGATGGTAAACACCTGCGCCAATTTGAACACGTCGCGTGTCACGGAAACCTGCACGGCCCTGCCCTTTCTTTTTGCTCAAAATATCCCCGCCGGAGGCATCCGACAGAGGTCACATGCAGATGGCAAGTTACATCGCGGCCAGCGCGTCCACCAGTTTGTTTGACCCAAACCGATAGGGATCGGTCGCAGGCAATCCAAGATCAGCTTCAACCTCGGCCAGATAGGCCTTGGCATCCGCTTCGCTCATGTGCTGGGTGTTGACCGACACACCGACGACCTTACAGGCTGGGTTAGCCACCTGCGCAAGTGGCAGCGCGGTGTCGCGCAGGCGTTCCAGACTCGGCAGCGTATAGTCCGGCAATCCGCGCATATGCGCCCGCGTCGGCTCATGGCACAGGATCAGCGCATCAGGCTGACCTCCATGCACCAGCGCCATGGTCACACCGGAATAGGACACGTGAAAGAGGCTCCCCTGCCCTTCGATCAGATCCCAGTGATCCTCATCATTGTCAGGCGTCAGGTATTCAATGGATCCGGCCATGAAGTCCGCCACCACCGCATCCAAAGGAACGCCATGCCCGGTGATCAGGATGCCAGTCTGGCCTGTGGCGCGAAACGTGGCTTTCATGCCGCGCGCGACCATGTCGCGTTCCATTGCCATGGCGGTGTACATCTTGCCTACCGAGCAATCGGTGCCCACGGCCAGGCACCGTTTGCCACTGCGCTTGACGCCATTCGCAATCGGATACCCCACTGTCGGCACCCGCACGTCATGCAAAGTGCCACCATAGGTCTGCGCAGCCGCGACAAGATCGCCCTCGTCGCGCAACAGGTTGTGCAGACCAGAGGCCAGGTCATAGCCCATTTCCAGCGCCTCAATGAGCACCTCTTTCCAGGCCTGACTGATCACGCCGCCCCGGTTGGCCACACCAATGACCAGCGTTTTTGCCCCTGCCGCCTTGGCCTCAGCCAGTGTCAGGTCTTTGAGACCAAGATCAGCGCCACATCCCGGCAGACGGATTTGCCCAAGCGCGTGATCCGGTCGCCAGTCGCGAATGCCAATGGCCACCTTAGCCGCCAGCATGTCAGGGGCATCGCCCAGGAACAAAAGATATGGTGTTTCGATCACGGCGCGTCTCCAACCCAGGAATCAATTTTGTGGCAGTTTGCGTCGAACTTCATGCGATTTCATCGTTAAAATGTGGGTTCATGTTGAAATATGTGCAAAATAATTCCGTATTTACGATAAGTACACGAATAATCTTCGAATTATTTTGCCGCTCCCGCTCGAATACGCTAATGCACGCGATGTCTTGCGCGCTTGCACGCAATTTTATAGCTGTCGCCCAGCGCCTTTCGGCAAGATTTAAACAAAGAGGTCACAAAATGAGTTTTCGTCCGCAACCGCCTGCACCGGCTCGTCCCAACCGCTGTCAGCTGTTTGGCCCAGCATCAAACCCTGCCCTGTTCGAAAAAATGGCTGCCTCAAAGGCTGATGTCATCAACCTGGACCTCGAAGACGCGGTGGCGCCTTCGGATAAGGATATTGCCCGCAAGAATGCGATTGAAGCGATCAACGATATTGATTGGGGCAATAAGACGCTGAGCGTGCGCATCAACGGGCTCGACACTCAGTACTGGTACAAGGACGTTGTTGATCTGCTCGAACAGACCAAAGGCCGTCTGGACATGATCATGATCCCCAAGGCAGGCTCCGGCGACGATATTTATGCCGTCGACGCGCTGGTCAGTTCCATTGAGATCGCGATGGGCCACAAGAAGCGGCTCGCCTTTGAATGCATCATCGAAACAGCCATGGGCATCGCACATGTCGAAGACATCGCCAAGGGTAGCCCGCGCATGCAGGCCATGAGCCTAGGTGCGGCGGATTTCGCCGCCTACATGGGCATGCAGACCACCGGCATCGGCGGGACGCAGGAAAACTACTACATGCACCGTAAGGGCGAGAATTACTGGTGCGACCCATGGCACTGGGCCACTGCCAATATCGTGGCCGCGTGCCGGACCCATGGTCTTTTGCCCGTAGACGGACCGTTCGGCGATTTCTCAGATCCCGAAGGGTTCAAGGCGCAGGCCTTGCGTTCACTCACACTGGGCATGGTTGGCAAATGGGCCATCCACCCCAATCAGGTTGAGGCCTGTAATGCGATTTTCACGCCGTCCGAGGAATCGGTAAATGAGGCACGCGAAATCCTTGCGGCAATGGAAGACGCCAAGGCCAAGGGCTTGGGCGCGACCACGTACAAAGGACGCCTGATTGACATCGCTTCAATCAAGCAGGCCGAGGTCATCGTGAAATCCGCAGAAATGATCGCCGAAGGCTGATTTTTGAAAAATACGCGAAGAAAGGCCCCAATCGGGGCCTTTTTTTAATTAAATCGGCAGTGACCCTGCACACCGAATTGTGACCCGAAAAGGACGTACGAGAGAGTATGTAAATTATAAGCCGTAAATGGAGAGGATCCGATGCTCATCAGAACACTTTTGTTATGCCTGTTTGCTGTTTTCCTTGTCGGCCAAGCGGCGGCGTCTGAAATGACCGAACGGGATGGCTTTGAGGTTTTTCCCACACCAAAGTCCTACGATGCCCTCGTCAGTGACACGCGTGCAGCGGTAAAATCCAATGGTCTCATCGTCGTCACACAGGCCGGACCCACGAAAGCCGCAGCCAATCGCGGGATTGAAATACCCGGCAATCTGGTTATCGGGGCGTTCAATAACGATTTTGCTGTCAAGATTCTCGCCACCTCTACTGCTGCAATGATCGAGGCTCCAATCCGGTTCTATGTGACCGAAAACGCAGATGGCACTGCTACCCTGTCTTACAAACGACCCAGTTTCGTTTTCGCGCCCTACGCAGATGAAGGCGGATCGGCCCTAGGCGCACTCGCCGCGGAGCTTGATAAAATCTTCTCCAGCATTGCGGCTCAGGCAACACAATAAGGTTAGTTCAGGATAACAGTGCTGTGATGCCTCTTGCCTCTGCGCCTATTCTCCGCAATTTCGGGTCAAGCTGAACGCCCGAAGGAAACTTTATGACCACGACGACCAAACGCGCCGCCGATGTGTTGGCCGAGCGCCTCTATGAGGCGGGCTGTCGCCACGCGTTCGGGATGCCCGGCGGTGAAGTCCTGACGCTTGTGGATGCACTGGAAAAAGCGGGCATCGCGTTTCACCTGATCAAGCACGAAAACGCCGGTGGTTTTATGGCCGAAGGTGTACACCATCGCGACGGTGCTCCGGCCATTCTGGTGGCTACGGTTGGCCCTGGCGCAATGAACGGTGTCAATGTAATCGCAAATGCCGAACAGGACCGCGTGCCGATGATCGTTCTGACCGGTTGCGTGGATGCCGACGAGGCGTTGACCTACACTCATCAGGTTCTGGATCACCAACAGGTGCTGCGCCCGATCACCAAGGAGAGCTTTTGCCTGACTGCTGCGGGTGCGGGCATCATTGCCGACAAGGCCGTGGCCATCGCCACCGAGCCGCGTTGTGGTCCTGTGCATATTGATGTGCCGATAAGCGTGGCGGATGCGACTGTGCACTCTGAGGTCGCGCAACCGCGTAGGCCGGTGGCCAGCAGGGTTGCACCCAGCGGCGGGGATGCCGTTAAAGCGCGTGAAGCTCTGGCAACAACAAACCGTCCCATCGCCATTGTTGGCCTCGACGCGCTTTATGACAGCGCGCAAACCGTGCTGCGCGCGTTTCTTGAGCAATTCAACATTCCCTTCATTACCACCTACAAAGCCAAGGGAATCCTGCCAGAAGATCATCCGCTTTGCCTTGGTGGTGCCGGGCTTTCGCCTTTGGCGGACAAGCACCTTCTGCCTCTCGTGGCGCAGGCTGATCTGGTGCTGTGCATCGGGTACGATCCGATCGAAATGCGGGTCGGTTGGCGCGATGCTTTCGATCCATCACAACAGATGGTCATCGACATCGCCGCCGTGCCCAACACCCATTACATGCATCAGGCAACGTTGAACTTTGTTGCCGACACTTGTGAAACATTGGAAATGCTGGCCAATACGACGCCGACCCGCGCCACATGGCCCGGCGGTGAACCACAAACCGTGCAAAAGGCACTGGCCACTGCTTTCCCAAAGGACGATGAATGGGGTCCTGCAGGTGTGATCGCAGAGACACGTGACGTTTTACCCAAAACCACACTGGCCACAGCCGACAGCGGCGCGCATCGCATCCTGCTGAGCCAAATGTGGCGCTGTGACGAACCGCGTGGCCTGATCCAATCCTCAGCACTTTGCACCATGGGCTGTGCGGTGCCGATGGCGATGGGTCTCAAACTCGCCGAGCCTGACCGCCCTGTGATCAGCTTTTCTGGAGATGCGGGGTTCCTCATGGTGGCAGGAGAATTGGCCACCGCAGCTGAGATGGGCATCAACCCGATATTTCTGGTGTTTGTAGACGCCAGCCTTGCGCTGATCGAGTTGAAACAGCGTCAAAGGCAGCTTGCCAACCGCGGCGTGGATTTTGCACGACATGATTTTGCGGCAATGGGGCGAGCCTTTGGTGGGTACGGACATACTGTGACGTCGCGCGCCGAGCTACGTGCCGCACTCAAAGAGGCAATTAATGCGGACCGTTTCACCGTCATCGCCGCAGAGATTGAACCGGGCGGATATGACGACCGACTCTAAGGTTTGCTTTCGCAATTTGCCCAAAATTCTGGCGCAGCGTCAGAATTTAAGCAGGAGCGTTTGAACGGATTCCGGGCATTTCCCCCGAATCGTATGTTGCAGTGCAGCATTTTTGCCATAGCAAATCCGAAGCAATATCTGGCAAACTGTTGAACTTTCTCACGCTTTCTACCTAAACGCGTGCATCTTTCGGCAGTTTTCCGCAACTATTATAACGAAACCTCACACGTGACTTCACCAATTCGTTAGACGCGACGATACCGTTATGTGGTCATCCTATCTGTTTGTTAATCAAAGACAGCGGACCTGACCGCGACAGATATGGAAGTACACATGCAGTTTGATGTTTTCGGTCAACCGACCACCCTGACAAGTCCGCGCGCTCTGGATGCCTGGAATGACACGTTGCTGGCCTTTCTGGCGCATGCGGCTGTGACGCCGAAACATCTTGGCGACGTGCTTGAGACCGAGCCTGGGTTTGCTCTGGGCCATGCGGTTAAGGGGATGTTCTACATTCTGCTGGGCCGCCGCGAAGTTTTAGAGACTGCACATGACGCATATGTAACGGCCAAAACCGCCGTTGCCGAGAGTCACATCACAACGCGCGAG
>JBCAZO010000140.1:0-6548 GCA_038532975.1 Pseudomonadota bacterium | reverse complement strand
CTTAAGTTAAAGCCGTTCCTGCTATATCTGTTGCTGGCGGTTCTGGGCTCGCTCGCAGCAGGATATGCCTTTGGCTGGATGGTTTGAGCTGCGTTAGCGAAAGGAAGTGGGGGTTGGGCAAGGTCCGCGTTGTCCGCAGAGCGGACCGCCTCCTTAAGAAAAGCGACATCCTCATCACCCCTCTTTCGGCGGGAACCACGTGAGCGACGAATGGTGCAATGATATCAGCACTTGTCCGTCCAGCTTGTGATAGGCGAAGGTGTAGTCGGCCCGGGTGGCGTTGCCGTTTCCGTCCACGAAGGTGTAGTGGCCCATGTCTTTGTAGCCTAGACCGCCCGCTTTAAGGATCGGGCCCACCGCGCTTTGGAATTCGACCGTTTTCCAGCCGTTCTTCAGGAACCCATTATCCTGAGGGTAGTCCGCATCACCGCCCACGAAATACGCCCGCGCGCCTTTCTCATCGAGGCGGATGATATCCGCGAGGGTCGGTTTGAACAACAACGGCTCATCCGGGTCGCCAAAATCGTAAAGCGCCAGAAGGCCCTCAACATTCTGTTCGGTCACGCAGCGCGCCCAGGCCCGTTGGGCGGCGACGACTTCAGCTTTGGTCATACGTTCAAAATTACGTTCTGACATGGGACTTGGATCTTTCTGGTCTTGAACTTCGTTTCTGCCCGCGCAGTGTTACGCCTGAAGTGGGGGCAGCGCAAATCGCCAGAGTGACGCGACCGCCGAGTCGTAGTGAAGGAATCCCATGTAGTTAAGGTCAACTCGAGTCCGCAGAGCGGACATTGGCGCAAAACGCAGCGAAAGACCGCTTTCCGCCCATCTCAAAGAACTTGCATTTGATAGGCTTTCTGCCTTGCGGTTCTCTGGAGCCAAGTATTGGTGGTCACATCGAGTGATCAAGCAGTGCCTTCCTAGACTTTATAACACCGTCACATCTCCACCCTCACATCGCTCCCAGCTCGATTGCTGGAACCCTATCATCGCATCCCACGACCGTTTGTCTGGCAAAGCCTTCGTCAAAAACCGCCCAGCAAAATCACCCGCCTGCGCGCGCACCATGTTATGGAACCGCGCCATGCGGCCTGGGCTCTCAAACACCCACAACACCACTGTCGTGGCCCGCAACCCATAGTGGCGGCGATGCGCACCTGTTGCGAACATTTCTCGATAGAGACGGATTGAGCGTCCTAGGCTCTTGCGGGCCTTGGCCGAGTGCAGCGGCTCGGTGCTGCGATCGACCTCGAGCAGAAAGGCGCGGTAGCCGTCCGGGTATTTCAGGGCGAAGATTTGATCTGGGATCAAGGTCTGGGCGCCGATGGGGATCGGCAGTTTGGCGTTGGCGCGCGCCAGAATGATGTGACCGGGGATGTAGTCAATGCCCTTGCGGTGCGCGACGATATCTAGCGAGCCCGTGACAGAAGAGACAAGATAGCCATGCCACCAATGTCCGGTGGGGCGGATCGTGGGCTCCGCAATGCTAAGGCCTGCGAGATGATCGGTGGCCTGTTTGCTGAGATCGTAGATGTACGGATTGAACTCCGCGCGCGCTGTTTGCCGCTGCTGAGGGGGCAGGCGCAAGAACCCGCTGGCCCGCAACCGCTGCATGCTGCGCAGGGCGGTGTCCTTGCAGCGATGGGTGTCCCGCGTCAGTTCAAACAAGACTTCAGAAGACTGCGGCCCATGCCGCTCAATGTGCTTGAACCACCGAAGCTCGCGCTCCGTCGGGCGCACGACCGATTGGGGATTGATCGCATGGAACGTGGCGCGTCCCAGACTGTCTCGTTGTGCTTTGGTCATGCCCCAAGCCTAAGCGCGGTCAGAGCTCCGGCGAAGGTTTTAGCGGATCGTCCGGGTCGTTTTCTTCTGGCGGCTCGGGTGGGTCTTCATCCGGCGGATGTCCAGGGCTCTCCTTGGGGGACCATGGCTCCGCATAGGCTTCACGGCATTGTTGCCGAATGGCCGCAATCTCGTCTTTTGTCGCACGCGGGCGTTTCTCTAGCACAAAGAACGGAAAGCTCATGGGGACCGCGCGTTCGGTTAATCCTCGGATATAGGTGGCGAAGGTGCCTTTAGGTTGCTGCTGGATCATGTGCGGATCTGTTGACATCTGCCCGGCCAGCGCCCTTGCATCGCGTGCCGAGACACCGCCCGCAAGCTTGATCGAGGTGTTGGCCTCAAACGCCTCCTGCAGACCGTTGGCCAGCTGGCCCAGATATTGATGCGCCATCACCATGCCCACCTTGTACTTGCGGGCCTGGCTCAGGATGATGCCGATGTTCTGATCGAAATAGTCCTGCGCTTCGTCGATATAGACCATCGCGGGCAGGCGATCGTAATCCGGCAAGGTGGCACGTTCCTGGGCGGCCTGGGCGATGAGCGCGATGAAGAACCGCCCAAAGACCTCGGTGCCCTGTTCTTTGAGCAGGCTCTTGGCCGTGTTGATCAGGATAAGCTTGCCTGCGTTCATCTCGGTGAACATGTCGAACTTGGATTGCGGGTGTGAGAACATCCGCTCAAAGGTCTGGTTCTCCAGCACGCCATAGAGGCGGCGCAGCACCTGGGTCTTGGTGTTGGCAAATTCCTTGCTGTCAAATTCTGTCTCGAAGAACCGCCGCGGTGTGCCGTCGAGCTTGGCGATATGCTCGCGGTACGTCTCCGTCCCGCCGGGTTCCATCAATTCGCGCAGCGTGTGGATGGTGGCATCGGGGATGTGGAACATCAGCCGTGTCACATAACGGAAGACCACGCTTTGCTTGGCCGTCATGCCAGCGGACAGTAGCGAGTCCAGCACAAAATCATAGAGCTCGATGATCGAATTGGTCAGCCGTTCGCGTTCCAAGGGATCGTAGCTGTCGAGCCGGTCCTGGCCCACCGAGAAAAGATTGAGGCAAACCGGGTAGCCGATGTCTTCAGGGTCAATCAGTACAATCCGCTCAGGTGGCAGGGTTTTGGCTTTGAGGAGGGTGTTGATGAGATCACCCTGGCTGTCGATCACAACGACGGATTTGTCGCCTCGTGCCACGGCTTCAAGATCCTTGGCGATGAAGTATTGCAGGGTTTGTGTTTTGCCATGTCCAGACCCCGCCACGATATGCGTGTGCTCAAACCGGCGTGCTTCTGGGATGGCAAAGGGGGTTTTGAGCTGGAAGAAGGCCGCGAGAGGCGTGCCCCGCAGATAGGTGTCGATGAGATCATCGCCTTTGTAGTCGGCAGGATAAACCGGGTTGCTGCGATGCGTGGCTTGCAAGTTGGCATCAAGCTGTTGCCGCAGCGCTTTGAAGAGCATGTAATCGTTCTCGGCAAAGAAGGGTGCTATGACATTCTGTACCGTTTGCCCCAGCGGTTGGGTGAACTGCGTCACCTCGACTAAGACGTCGCTCTCTAGCGGCGGCACGGCCGTGGCAATCGGGGACAGCGCCTGGGAGATTGTCTCGAGCGCTTGCATCACCATCACGCGGTCACTGCGCGCTTGCCCAGCTTTGGCCAGCATATCGCGGTAGCGCGCCCCTTCCACCGTGTTGCAGAGCGCGGGCAGGGGCGGGATGTCCGGTGACAGGCCTTCCTGGGCGAAGAGCGCCTTGCCAATGTCGAGCAGTTGGATGCGCAGCGATCCAGGCAGGTCAGGCGGCCAGTGCTTGGCCAGCTCGGTCTCGATCTCGGCCTCGGAGACCCGCACTGTGCCCGCCATGGCGTGGTTGTAAAGGAGGAGAGTTTCTTCGCGCGCAAGCCGTTCCAGGCGGCGCGGGTTTTCCCTCCAGACCCGGTAGCCGATATAGGCCGGGATGGCGATTAGCGCGACATAGGAGATGAGAAGCGCAATCGCCAGGATCATTGCCGCGAGGATCGAGAGCAGCACCAGGCTGGTGAAGTCTTCGAGCTGGCTGCGCGCCATCAGAACTCAACCACCGTGCGTTCGGCGGTCTCGGCATTGTCCTCAAGCCACAGCTTCATTTGCGCCAGTGCGTCGAGCAGATGATCTTCATAAATTTTGGATTGGCTCGGCGTGGCGCAAAGAAACCGATCGATCTTGCCGTCCATCAGATGTTCGACGCGCAACTCGAACTTCTCATCGCGATCATCAACTTTTGCCGTGGCGGGTCTGCGATCGAGGAGTTTGAACTTCCCCAAGTTCCTCTGGTTGATGATCTGTTTCTCTTCATGCGTGAAGGCAACAGTGAGATGAACCTCATGATAGGTCTTCTTCAGGATCCATCCTTTGCGGATGGGGTGGTGGTCAACGCTCACGCGCATCGGGGCAAGCCGGGCAGGCTTTTAGTGTCTATTGGGGCGGTGGGTGAAGACGCGGGAGCGGATGAAGTCACGTCCGCGAAACAACGGTTCGTGTTACGGTATGATGCACCATGTGTCGCTATGCACCCCCACACTGGACCCCCAAAGCGGTTGGGGGTCAATATGGGGGTCACGCGTGGCCTCAAAAGCCGACGTCTAGCTGAGTTTCGCACTTGAATTCACGCCCAGTTGGTCAATGTATTTTTGGGCGTTGCCCAGTGAGGAAAACACGCGTTTGCTGAAATGGTAATTCACGCCATCGTATTCGATCGTTTTGCCGTTATACTCGATCGCTTCACGCGGCGTTGTTGTGTCTTTAGCGACCAATTCCGTGTCCACATATTCCTTGGCTCGGATCAAGAACTCGAAGCTGCGGCCCGCGACCAGGTACTTGTCATCTTTGAACTCGATGAGGTGACCGTTGTAGGTTTCGGTTTGGGGAGCTTGCTCCAGTTGAGGCGTCTCTGGTGGCATTTGCGAGGTCTGTGCAGCCGATGCAAAGCTCGCGCCCGCAGGAACATCTTTTTGGGCCGTTATCTTTGGTGTGAGCGCGGCAAAGCCGGACTCACCTGGCCGATCGAGTTTCAGGGCTTGCCTTGAGATTTCGAGCTGCTTGCGCGCAACGTCGAGACTCTGCTGCGCATATTCCGCACTGTCGACCCCAGCTCGCCCGATTTGGCTAAACACCAGCCCCAGGAATCCGGCAAAAGCAAGCGCGGCCCCAGGGACGATAGCGCCGATATAGGCTGCCGTAGAGGGGCTGCCGCCAAATCCCCGTCCCATTTGGCCAACAGCACCAAGGCCGACAATGACGGCGACGGCACCCAAGCCGATGACGCACCACGACAAGAATTCCAATGTGCCAAAATAGCTGCGGGCAGCTTGATATGATCTCATGATTTCCCCCAATATCTGTATCAGAAAAGCTGCAACGCTTGGTTGCAGCTTGTCAACAAAAGAACGCTCTGGGGTACTGACCTAACCCATCGCCGCGATCAGCGCGTCGGGTGGACCCGTGATCACCGCCTCTGCCAAGACCAAGGCTTCGAAGACGATCATGTTGCGCGGCTCAAACTCGAAAAAGCGTCGTTTGCGCGCGGGCAGGTAGCCAATGAGCTCAGGATGCCGTTTGACCATGCTATGGGCTTCCTCGTACTTGGACGGGAAGATGCGGGGGCGGGGCACCGAGACATCGAGAACATAGTTGTGGCTGGCCAGTTCTGCGATGGATGCAATGAGCCGCTTGGCGCGTTTGCCCTTCTTGCACTGCGCGTCACACTTTTCGGTGACGACGACATCGGGTTTGAGCGTATTGATCAGCTCCTGGACGAAGGCGACCAGATCGCCGGGTTTGCGAGAGACCCGCGTGGTGACTGCCCAATCCAGGAGCTGGGAGCCATCCAGGAACACGTAGCCGACCCGGCCCGAGGCCACCGCCACCGACAGCACCCTAAGCGCGGCCATGGGTCTCCTCTTTGGTCAACCGGCGCTTGAGGCGCGCCAGGGACCTGGGGCGGTTAAAGGTGCTCATCGCTTTCCGACCGGGCGAGGGCAGCGAGGCCAGTCGCACCGAGAGGTGCTCTTTGCGTTCCTCCATGACCTCAGCAAAGAGGTCTTCGAAGGATCGACCGTAGATCAGCGACAGGTCGATGATCTCGGTCAGACTGGGGCGACGCTTGCCCAGCTCCAAGTGCGACACCACCGTCTGGTGGGCGGCCAGAAGATGCGCCAGGTCATCTTGGGTGAAGCCCGCTTTCTTGCGCGCAAGGCGCAGATCAAGGGCGAATTGAGAACTCATATTGGGTTGTACTTAGTGACTAATGCCTCTCCGAGGAGAGGATATTCAGTCTAGGTCACCAAGGCACCTGTCGCTAGCAGGCAAGTTATGGTCTGACATCATAGGTTCGGCAGCAATGTGATTTGCAGGACAAACGATACGCAGGGGGTGGCGTGAGAACCGGACCCCTCAAGGGTCCGGCTGCCAACGCCCATCCCACCGCTGCGTGTTCGTCTCTATCACTACAAGCAAACAGGGCTCAGCAACATCTTGTGACTGATGTGTCTTGAGCCCCGGAAAGCGGCTGATCTCGCCGAGGCTGAAACCCTAGTATACGCGCCTGAGTTAAGATTATTTCACCGCAGGACACATTGCGCCATTTGGCAAGAGGTTTGGCTAGGAGGCAAGGTATTCTTGGAAGCACTTTGCAATGCTGCTAGCAAAATAATCGAGCCAATACTTCGTATGTAAG
>JBCAZO010000139.1:0-6590 GCA_038532975.1 Pseudomonadota bacterium | reverse complement strand
TGAGATCATCGAGCAAAACGCCGAAACGGTCAGAACTTCGAAATTCGGAATGTTCCGTTCGATATACTTGGCTGTTTCAATAGAAACGGCGGTGCGTTCTGCACGGCGTGCAGCTCCGCCGCCCCCGCGTCCTCGTCTGCGTGCTGTTGCTTCGGCCATGTATGCGTAACCCTTGCAAATCCCATAAGCGCCTTGTGTTCCGGCGCGGTCCTTCATTGATTTAGCGCAGGGCTTCTGGCCATCAGGGGAAAATTGCGTCCTTTAGCGCGGGAAAGCGACATTTCCGTCGCTCTGATGCATCTGGCGGCGACTTGTTTTCATCTGGGCTTCAAACCCAAGGCTTGCGACTCTCCCGGCTGCGCCCTATTGGGCTAGATATGAGCACAGATACCCATGACCGCCTTCTGATCATCGACTTTGGCAGCCAGGTCACGCAACTGATTGCGCGCCGTCTGCGTGAACTGAGCGTATATTGTGAAATTCACCCTTATCAAAATGTCACGGACACTTTCCTGAAGGAATTTGCACCTAAGGCTGTGATTTTCTCGGGTGGACCCGACAGCGTTGTCCGCGATGGAAGCCCGCGTCCCCCTGCCTCTGTCTTTGACATGGATGTGCCGATTCTTGGCATCTGCTATGGCCAGCAGGTCATGATGCAGGAATTGGGCGGTCAGGTGGACGGAGGCAAAATTTCCGGCGGGGGCGGCACGGCAGAGTTTGGTCGTGCTTATGTGACCCCAACGGCGGAAAAGCTACCACTGCTCGATGGCTGGTTTGGCGGTGATGATGACCGCGAACAGGTCTGGATGAGCCATGGAGATCATGTGAGCCGTTTGGCCCCGGGCTTTGAGGTCTACGGCACGTCGCCAAACGCGCCTTACGCGATCACGGCAGATACCGCGCGGAATTTCTATGCTGTGCAGTTTCATCCCGAAGTGCATCACACCCCCAACGGTGCGAAACTGTATGAAAATTTTGTCCGCATGGCCGGGTTCACCGGTGATTGGACCATGGGTGCCTACCGTGAAGAAGCTATCCGCAAAATCCGCGATCAGGTGGGCGACAAACGTGTGATCTGTGGCCTCTCGGGTGGTGTTGACAGTTCTGTCGCGGCTGTGCTGATCCATGAGGCCATCGGGGACCAGCTGACTTGCGTCTTTGTGGATCACGGCCTTCTGCGCCAGAACGAGGCCGACGAGGTCGTCTCGATGTTCCGCGATAACTATAACATCCCACTCATCCATGCTGACGAGTCCGAGCTTTTTCTTGGCGAGCTTGAAGGCCAGAGCGACCCAGAAACCAAACGCAAGATCATCGGAAAACTCTTTATCGATGTCTTCCAGAAGCATGCAAACGACATCGAGGGCGCGGAATTTCTCGCCCAAGGCACGCTATATCCAGACGTGATCGAAAGCGTGTCGTTTAGTGGCGGCCCTTCGGTCACAATCAAGTCGCACCACAATGTCGGCGGCCTGCCCGAAAAGATGGGTCTGAAACTGGTCGAACCTTTGAGAGAGCTGTTCAAGGATGAGGTGCGTGCCTTGGGGCGTGAACTGGGCCTGCCCGACAGCTTCATTGGCCGCCACCCCTTCCCCGGTCCCGGCCTTGCCATCCGCTGTCCCGGAGAGATCACGCGCGAGAAGCTCGACATTCTGCGCAAGGCCGATGCCGTTTATATCGACCAGATCCGCAAACACGGGCTTTACGACGACATTTGGCAGGCCTTTGTGGCCATCCTGCCGGTGCGCACAGTGGGCGTCATGGGCGACGGGCGCACCTATGACTACGCCTGCGCTCTGCGCGCGGTCACGTCTGTGGACGGGATGACCGCGGATTACTACCCGTTCAGCCATGAGTTCCTGGGCGAAACCGCCACGCGGATCATCAACGAGGTGCCCGGTATCAACCGCGTGACCTATGACGTGACGTCCAAACCGCCGGGGACCATCGAATGGGAATGATCCCGCCCATGAGGCCATGACAGCGCCTGACGCCCCTCACGAAAGCCGCGATGTTTTGCGCGCAGCGTTCTGGATGCTCGGCGCAGTGGGATCGTTCTCACTTATGGCCGTAGCTGGCCGTGAGGTGAGCTTTGAGCTCGATACCTTTGAAATCATGACATATCGCAGCCTTGTGGGCATCGTCATTGTTCTGGCGATTGTTTTCCTGACCGGACGCCAGCATGAACTCAGAACCCAGCGTCTTGGGCTTCACGTCTCGCGGAACATTTTCCACTTCGCCGGTCAGAACCTGTGGTTTTTCGCGCTGACCCTGATCCCGCTGGCACAGCTTTTTGCCCTGGAATTCACCACCCCGCTATGGGTGCTTGTTTTGTCCCCGCTCCTCTTGGGGGAAAAGCTTACCAACATTCGGGTGCTTTCGGCCTTGATCGGGTTCCTCGGCATTCTGATCGTTGCCCGACCCAGTCCCGAAACGCTCAACCTTGGCACAATGACAGCTGCCGCCGCGGCCATTGGCTTTGCAGGCGCCATGATTTTCACTAAAAAGCTGACGCGCACCGAAACGCTGGCCTGCATCATGTTCTGGCTGACGCTCACGCAATCCATCTTTGGCATTATCTGTGCGGGGTTTGATGGCGATGTGGCGCTTCCATCCATGCAAACGATCCCCTGGCTCTTTATCATCGCGACCTGCGGTCTGCTGGCACATTTCTGTATCGCCTCGGCCCTTTCGATTGCCCCTGCGACGTTGATATCGCCGATTGACTTCACCCGGCTGCCGGTGATCGCGGTGATTGGTTTGTTGCTCTATGACGAACCAATTGATGCGCTGGTCATCATCGGCGCGGTCATCATCTTTGGGGCCAACTACCTAAATCTGTGGTCAGAAACGCGCAGCACCCGCAATATATAGCAAAAAACCAGCCGAATCTGTGCCATTTCCACCACCTTTTTTTCCGTAACGTCACTGACGTAGCGTCAATTGTTGACCGAATTGCGCCACCAAGTAATGTGCTCGCCATATCTCTGGAGGAGAGGGACAAAATGAAAAAGATTGCAGCGGCCGCCACCACTCTCGGCCTCGCAACAACCAGCGCATTTGCAGGCCAGATCGAACGTGATGGGGATCGCACGCAAATCCTGTTTGAAGATGGAAAGAACTATGTTGAAGTGACCGCGTCGACGGTTCACTTGAATGTGTCAGGCACCCTGGGCCCGCTCGGCTCTGGGAATATCCAGGAAAGCTATCAGCAGTTTTCGTTTGGGTACAAACACCAGCTGAATGAAAAACTGGCATTTGCGGTTGTCTTGAACAGCCCCGTAGGTGCGGACGTATTCTACAACCCTGGCATTGCCCCTTATCCTTTTGCAGGCAGCACCGCCACCGTTGACTCGCGCGCATTGACAGGCTTGGCCAAATACCAAGTAATGGATCGCGTAAGCATCTATGGCGGTCTTCGCGTTCAGGCTCTTAAGGGAAGTGTTTTTCTGCCACCGCTTGGCAACTATGCCCTGTCAGTTGAGGAAGATTACAAGCTTGGCTACGTGCTTGGCGCAGCATATGAAATTCCAGATATCGCTTTGCGTGTCGCAGCCACGTATGAATCCAAGATCGAGCACGATTTCCGCGATAATGCCGGAACAGAGTTTGATGTTGAAATCCCACAAGCGGTTACGCTGAATTTCCAATCAGGCGTTGCAGCAAACACGCTGGTCTTTGGCTCTATCCGCTGGCGCGAATGGACAGAATTCAACATCACGCCTCCGGAAATCGGCGCACCGATCGCTTTCGGGACATCCGACATCTGGACATATGAGCTGGGTGTTGGCCGTAGGTTCAATGAAAATTGGTCAGCCGCAGCGACACTAGGGTATGAACAGGACAACAACGACATCGTCGGCAACCTTCAAGGGACTGACGGCTATGTCAGCTATGGCCTCGCTGTGAAGTACGAGACCGAAACCTGGGAACTGACCACTGGTATTCGCTACTTTGACATCGGCAGCACCAACACAACGACAATCGGTGCCAATTTTGCCGACAACGACGCTATTGCGGTTGGGATGAAACTGGGCTTGCGCTTTTAAAGCGCGCCTCAGCAAAACATTGAAACCCCGCCGCACCGGCGGGGTTTTTTCTTTTCCCCAAAGGCTTTGGGTTTGACCCGCTGGATCGCTCTAGCTACGAAAGCCTGCGAAGGAGAACTGGCATGATCTACAGTTCCGCGAAAGAGTGGCGTCAGGCCCCGCATAAGCGGGTGCTGTTTTATGGCATGTCGGGCCTTGGCAAGACGCATGTGTCCAACATGCTGCGCAGCAGTGGGGCGTGGTTTCATTATTCCATCGATTACCGTATCGGCACGCGCTACATGGGCGAATGGATTGCTGATAACGCCAAAACCCACGCCATGCAGGTGCCGTTTCTGCGCGATCTTCTGATGACCGACTCGATCTATATCGGCTCCAATATCACCTTTGATAACCTCTCTCCGGTCTCGACCTATTTGGGCAAACCCGGGGATCCGGGCAAAGGCGGCCTGCCAATTGAGGAATACCGCGTGCGCCAGGATCAGTTCCGCCGGGCCGAGATTAGTGCGCTGGAGGATACCAGCTATTTCATCGAACGGGCCGGGCGGCTTTATGGCTATCCCAACTTTGTTTGTGATACCGGCGGCTCGATATGTGAATGGGTGGATGGGGACAATCCGGATGACCCATTGTTAAGCGAGCTGTCCAAACACTGCCTGCTTGTGCGCATAAAGGGGGATGACAACCACACCCAGGAGCTTATCCGCAGATTTGATCGCGCGCCCAAGCCAATGTGCTATCAGCCCGAGTTCCTGACAGCTGCATGGGAGGAATATCTAAGCGAAAACAATATCTCAGAAGGCGATGTTGATCCTGATGCCTTCATCCGCTGGACCTATGCACGCGCGCTCGCCCACCGTGCCCCACGGTATGAAGCTATGGCAAAATGGGGCGTGACAGTCACCGCTGATGAGATCGCCGCTGTCACAGACGTTAACGCTTTCGAGAGCCTGATCGCACAAGCCCTTGAGCGTGCTGACTGATCGTCTATGTAGACCGGACCGCGATAAAGGTCGATCCAATGCCGATTAAGCTTCCAGCCACCCTGCCCGCCTTTGATGTTCTCAGTAGTGAGGGCGTGATGGTCATGGACGAAGATCAGGCGTCGCGGCAGGATATTCGCCCGCTGCGCATCGGGCTTTTGAACCTGATGCCCAAGAAAATCCAGACCGAGAACCAGTTTGCCCGGCTGATCGGGGCCACGCCTTTGCAGATTGATCTCTCGCTCATCCGCATGTCCGAGCACCGAACCAAAAACACGGCGGCCGAACATATGCAAAGCTTTTACCGCCCCTTTACCGAGGTGGAGGCCACAGGCGAGAAATTTGACGGGCTGATCATCACCGGCGCGCCGATTGAGCATCTGGAGTTCAAAGACGTCACCTATTGGGATGAATTGCGCCGCCTGTTTGACTGGGCGCAAACCCATGTGCATTCCACTTTCGGTGTCTGCTGGGGCGGCATGGCAATGATCAATCACGTGCATGGCGTGAAGAAACATATGCTCGATGCCAAGGCGTTTGGCTGTTTCCGGCATCGCAATATGGCGCCGGCCTCACCCTATCTGCGCGGGTTTTCCGACGATTGCGTCATCCCGGTCAGCCGCTGGACCGAGATGCGCAGGGATGAGATCACCAGCGTAGATGGGTTGAATATCCTGCTCGACAGCGACGAAGTGGGCCCGTGCCTCGTGGAGGATACCACCAACCGCTCTCTCTACATCTTTAACCACCTGGAATATGACAGCGGGACCTTGAAACAGGAATATGACCGCGACATAGAAAACGGCACGCCGATCAACGTGCCCTGCAATTACTACCCCGAGGATGACCCGGCCCGAGAGCCACAAAACCGCTGGCGCAGCCATGCGCATCTGCTTTACGGCAATTGGATCAACGAGATTTATCAGTCCACGCCATTTGAAACCGCGGAAATTGGTCTAGCTTCTGCATAAGAGCAGAAAGGCGCAGATATGCGTAAAAAGGTCATATGGGCAGCACTCAGCGCCGCAGCGCTTTTGGCGGGATGCGCCGGACTTGCCAGCAAACGCGAGCAGACAGCTGAAGAAACACATCCCCCCATCGGGCAGTTTGTTGAGGTTGATGGCACACGCGTGCATGTCTGGGTCGATGGCTCCGGCCCTGATCTGGTGTTGATCCATGGTGCGGGCGGCAATCTGCGGGACTTTACCTTTGATCTGGCCGGAAAACTGACAAACCGCTACCGCGTCATTGCATTTGACCGCCCCGGTCTTGGCTATACTGATCGCTTGCCGGGTTATGGCGGTTTGAACAATGTCCAAGGCGAAAGCCCGCTGGAACAGGCAGCGCTTTTGCAAAAGGCCGCCCAAAAGCTTGGTGTCAAACGCCCGATTGTGCTGGGCCACAGCTTTGGCGGTGCTGTGGCACTGGCCTGGGGATTGAACGCCCCGAAAGACACAGCGGCCCTTGTTCTTCTGGGGGGTGTCTCAAACCCCTGGCCGGGTGAATTGGGCACGTTTTATGACGTCACGGGCTCGGCCCTGGGCGGGGCCACGGCGGT
>JBCAZO010000138.1:0-6625 GCA_038532975.1 Pseudomonadota bacterium | reverse complement strand
CGGCTGAGATGAGGATGCCGCGGGCCGTTTTCATCGCTGCGTAGAGGGCGCTTGGCGCGTCAACATGAATGGCTTGATAGGTTGCGTCAGAGGCATGCAGCACGCCTGCGGCATTGACCACGTGGGTCACATCCTCAAGCTTGTCGCGCCAATAGTCTTTTGTTTGCGCCTCGGGTGATGTCAGGTCTGCCTTGAGTATGTCAAACCCCATCCGCGCCAGTCGTTCCGGGCGCCGCGCGGATGCCAGAACATCCCATCCGGCATCACGCAGGCCAAAGGCAAGGTGGCGACCGATGAAACCATCCGCCCCAAGGATAAGAACCTTTCCGCGTGAGTCGGTCACGCGGAGCGGCGCAACGTTGCCGTCACCACGCCCATGGCGATCAATGCTACACCGCCCCCACGTGTCAGCCAGGTGATCACGCTGCCGCGCCCAATGGTTTGGCGTAGCTTGTCTGCTAGCAGGGCATAAGCCAGCGCATTGATTGCGGCGAGGCCCACGAAGGTGGCAATCAGAATGCTGAACTGCGGCAGAAGTGGCTGGCTTACAGATACAAACTGCGGCACGAAGGCGATGAAAAACGCAATGGATTTTGGGTTAAGCGCGGTCACGGCTGCGGTGTGCCAAAAGACGCCGCGTGCTGGTTTTTCATTGGGCGTCAGGGTTTCAAGACCCGCGCTTGGCGCGCTGCGTAAAAGCTTGATCCCTAGGTAGATGAGGTAAATTGCACCGATCCATTTGAGGATGGTGAACAGCGTGGCGGAGGCTAGCACCAAGGCTCCTAGCCCGGCCAGCGACGCAGTCATGGCCATCAGGTCGCCAAGGGCCACACCGGTTGCACTCGCCACGGCGACGCGGCGACCTTGGCTCAGTGCATAGGAGAGAACCAGAAGCACGGTTGGTCCTGGAATCAGTAGAAGCGCGGTAGAGGCGGCAACGAAGGTCAGCCAGAGATCGAGCGGCATTTATGCCTCCTCTTTAGGGGTAAGTATGCGGCCAGCCACAGCATCCAGTTTGGCCGCTAGCTTTGGATCGCGCGCTTCAGGTGCCGTCAGGATGGCATATTCCAGCGCCCGGTCGCAGCCGTGCGGGCAGGGCGCGCGCTCTGATCCAAGCAAATCTGGAAGGCGCGAAAGCATGGTGCGGGCTTTGTCGGCATTGCCCATCAGCGTGGCAATGATCTGTGTGACGTCTACTTCACCGTGGTCAGGATGCCAGCTGTCGTAGTCGGTGATCATAGCAACAGAAGCGTAGCATAGCTCAGCTTCTCGCGCGAGTTTGGCTTCGGGCATGTTGGTCATGCCGATGACGTCGCAGCCCCAGCTTTCGCGGTACATTTTTGACTCCGCTAGCGTCGAGAATTGCGGACCTTCCATGGCCAGGTAGGTGCCGCTGCTATGGACCGTAATCCCAGTCTCGCGCGCGGCGGTTTCACAGGCCTCTCCAAGGCGCGGGCAGGTTGGGTGCGCAACGCTGACATGCGCGACAAGACCTGTGCCGAAAAATGATTTTTCTCGCGCGAACGTTCGGTCAATAAATTGATCTACAATAACAAAATCACCGGGTGCCATTTCTTCTCGAAACGATCCACAGGCCGAAACGCTGATCACATCTGTCACGCCCAGGCGCTTGAGCGCATCTATGTTGGCACGATAAGGAACGGTGCTGGGAGAGTGCACATGCCCGCGACCATGGCGCGGCAGAAAGACCATTTTGACGCCATGCAATGTGCCGTTCAGGAATTGATCAGATGGAACGCCCCATGGGCTTTCGACACTGACCCATTCAGCGCTTTCAAGCCCGTCAATGTCATAAATGCCTGAGCCGCCGATCACGGCGATGCAGGTTTGTGGCATGTGCTGTCCTCCGCTGCTTGCCGTCACACAAACGCGGCAAGTTGCGGAGATCAAGCCTTAAATCGGCAAAGTGGCCTTAGACAGCGGCACCCAGAGTGCAGATTTCACGTCCGCCGATGAGTGAGGTCACGATTGTACCTTCATCGGTCTTGCGGATGTCGTAGCCATAACCGCGCAGGCGGAACTTCCATTCACGCTCGGACAAGGCGAGCTCGCGCTCACGCATAACGAAGTCGCGGATCTCTGTCATATTGGTTGGCATTGTTTTGTTACCCCTAACATTCAATGGTGATTCCATGGATAGGAATGGGATGTGGCAACAATCGTGCTGAAATTGGGCAGGTCCGGATTTTTTTCGCGGCAGACCTCGGTTGGATATTAGGAGATAGGGCGCTTCAAAGGTTAACGCCCCTATTTTGTTGGGATTTGGATATCGGTATTGCATCGGTTTCACGTCGGTATTGCGTCGGTGCGGGGACAATGAAGCGTGGTGGTAAATGTACCGCGCGATGTGCAAAACCCAAGATGTTGCATGTGTTAAGTGGACGTTAACAGACTAGACCTGGCTTGTACTTAGAAGCGTTCGACGCGGTAGGGGGTCAGGTCAATATTGGCGTTTGTGCCGGTCGCAATGTTCGCCACGATCTGTCCGGTCTTGGGGGCCATCATCAGACCATAATGGCTATGGCCAAAAGCCGTGATCAGGTTTGGAAACCCTTCGATTTCGCCGATGCACGGCAGGCTGTCGGGCAGGCTTGGTCGCTGGCCGGACCAAGTTGTGTAAACGTCTGTTTTCAGGTCAGGTGACAGGCCGCGTGCCAGTTTGACGAGGCTGCGTAGTCGTTTCTTGTTTTCCGGTGCATCGAGCCCTGCGAATTCGGCGGTTCCGGCGACGCGCAGGCCATCATTCATTGAGGACGCCACGAACTTTTTATCTACGTCCATGACAGAGTTGTTGAGTGTGATGCCGGGGGATGTGAAAGACACGTGATAGCCGCGTTCAGATTGAAGCGGCACATTCAGACCCAAAGGTTTCAGCAATTCCGCTGACCAGACGCCCATGGCCAGTACAAGTTTGGGTGTCGAGGTCTCGCCCTTGTCGGTGATGTAAATCCATCCCCCCTTGTTTGAGGGTTTGATGGTGTGCACGGTGGCACGTTCCAGTATTCCGCCTTGGCTTTGAAACTTGTCCACCAGCGCTTGACAGATACGGCCTGGCGACAGGGCTCGGGCTTGATCCTTGATCACAATGGCGGCCTGAAAGTCAGGCGACAGATCGGGTTCCAACGTCTTCAGCTCTGACGGTCCGATACGCTCTACCTGTGCTCCGGCTTCGCGGCGCAGCGTGTTGTCGAGGCTATCAATACTGGCCGATTTGGCATCGCGAAAGACATGAACGTAGTAGCTGTCTTGTATCAGGTTTTCATGGCCGGTCCCTGCCAAATGCTGACGGTAGAGTGTCATGCAATCACGGTTCAGCGTGTCCATGGCGGTAGAGGTTGCGCGCACGCGATCTTCGCGGCCCTGTGCCAGGAATTTTAGACCCCATTTGATCAAATGCGGCGCGTAGCTTGGTTTGATCGAAACGGGCCCGTTGGGATCCAGCAGCCAGCCGGGAATCTGTTTCCAAACTCCTGGCATGGATTGCGGCACGATCGACCAGGGAGAGATAACACCTGCATTGCCAAAGGAGGTGGCTTGTCCCGGTACATCACGGTCTATGAGGCGTACCTTTTGTCCGCGCTCGGTAAGAGCCAGTGCTGTGCAAATGCCAACAATACCGGCCCCGAGAATGGTGACATCCGCCTGCATCCCTTCATGCCGCCGCCGGGAGGTTCTTTCGCTTGATGACCTGGCTGATGATGGCCGGTGATGCGATGATCAGGGCAACAAGATCAGCCTGTAGCGAAGGTGCGATGAAGATTAGCCCGGCTATGGCCATTAGCCAGCGGTATCCTGCCCCCATGGGGGCAAGCCAGTAGCCGACGACCGCAGAGGACAGGGCAATCACGCCAAGAATGCAGCTTGTTGCGGTGTAGCTAAACTCCCAAAGGTCGAACCCAGTTGAGGAGACGAACAACAGCACGGGTGCATAGACAAAGGCCATGGGCGCGACAACCTTGCCCAGTCCAAGCGTGAAGGCCGAGATGCCGGTTCGGAACGGGTTGGAATTGGCGATGGCCGCAGCGGCATAGGCTGACGTACAGACCGGCGGTGTGATCTCGGCGACGACGCCATAGTAGAGGACAAACATGTGACTGGCGATGGGCGGGATGCCAAGCTGTGCCAGAGCAGGCTGTGCGACGGAAACCAACATGATGTAGAGCGCCGTTGTCGGCACACCCGCACCCATGAGGATACAGGCCAGAGCGATGAAGACCAGGCTGATGAACAGGGTCAGGTCTTCGACTGTAAACAGCTGATAGGTTCCATATTGAAAGAGCCAGATCAGGTCGTTGCCCAGATTAGACGCCGCCTGAGTGACCATGAAGCCGATGCGGAAGCCCACGCCGGTGGTATTGATCACCCCGATCACAATCCCCACAGCCGCCGAAGCCGCGCCCACCGCAAGAGCGTATTTGACGCCCGTTTCGAACGTATCGCCCATTTCTTGCAGGGTGGTTCGTCGTTGTGGGTTCAACGTAGCCAATGCGGCGCCTGCAATGAGGATCATTGACATAGTCAGGTCAAAGCCGCCACCCATGTATTTCCAGATCACAAAGGCGATGAAGGCCGCTGCGTATATCAGTGTTATAGGTTCTTTCAGGCGGCTCATGCCCGCGATGAGCGCCAGTGAGATGCCGCAGAAGGCGGACATGTAGGGTGTGTAGCCTGAGAAGAGCACTACCAGCAGGCCCACCAGCGGCACAACATTGGCCCAGCCATCGCGCCAGACTGCTCCAAGTTGCGGCAGAGCTTCTTTAGCCAGCCCTTTGAGGCCTAGTTTCCGGGCCATCAAGTGTACCACAGCAAAGACGCCGACATAGTGCAGAAGCGCCGGGAAGATCGCCGCGATGACGATTGTGGTGTAGGGCAGTTCAAGGAATTCGGCCATGATGAAGGCAGCCGCACCCATGATGGGCGGTGTGATCTGCCCCCCCGCCGAGGCCGCCGCCTCAACCCCGCCAGCAAAATGGCCGGGGTAGCCCAGTCGTTTCATGTTGGGGATGGTGAGTGCGCCGGTGGACACGGTGTTGGCGACCGAGCTGCCCGAAATGGTTCCGAAGAAGGCCGAGGAGACAACCGAAACTTTGGCCGGACCACCAGTGTAGCGACCGGCGAGGATGGTGGCATTGTCGATGAAAAGCTGTCCAAGCCCGGTGCGCTGGGCGATGACGCCAAAGAGGACGAAGTGGAAAACGATGGTTGAGACCACCCAGAGAGTAACGCCGAAGATGCCTTCCTGCGGGAAGTACATCGAGCTGACGAAGGTGTTGAATTTTACGCCTGGATGTTGAAGCAGGCCGGGGAAATAGGGACCGAGAAGAGCGTAAGAGATAAACACGCAGATGATGAGGGGCAGGATCCAGCCCAAGGTACGTCTAGCAATGTCGAGCACCAGGACGATGAGCGCGCAGCCAAACAGCATGTCATAGCCATTGGGATTGCCCATGCGGAAGGTCATTTCCTCTATGCCCAGCCACTCGATGCCGCGCCAGGCGAGACCGAGGTAGAGAGCGGACGCGACTCCTAGGATCATAAGAAGAACGTCCAGGAAAGGCACACCTCCCAGACGCAGAGCGCCAGTGTTGAGATCAAACGCAGTCTTGCTTTTGACGAGCGGATAGAGGGAATAGGTCAGGATGAAGAGACCGCAGAGGTGCCAGCCCATATGCCAGTAATCTGGTGGCAAGGCAAAACCGGCGGTGAGATAGTGATAGACGGCAAAGGTTAGTGCGACATAGCGCAGAAACTTGCCAAAGCCTGGCGTCACAGACCGCGTGGCAGCCCCTTCGTCGTATTTCTTTTCGATCTCGGCAAGCTCTTCCTCTGAAAGCTCGCGCACGTCTTCTGTCTGCGGACCGCTCATCTCTTGTCCCCCGTTGGTTTAGTTATGCGAGATGAAATCGGGCGGCGCGCGGGGTGCGCCCGCCGCCCAGGCTGTAAGGCCGGAAGAGGTGTGACCTTACTCCAGTAGACCCGCTTCCTTGTAGAACTTCTCGGCGCCGGGGTGCAGGGGCACACCCAGAGCCGCGATGCCGTCAAGAGCCGTGTCGGGCGTGATTTGCTTGCCCTTCGCATGACCATTGTCCAGCAGTTTGCGGGTGTTGTCGTTCCACATGGCGGCAGTGATGCCGTAGACGAGTTCTTCGCTTAGGTCAGAAGATACGACGAGAAGCGCGGATACAGCGGGTGTCTTCACTTCGTAATCCACACCTTCGTAGACGCCAGCAGGGATTTTCGATGGGATGTAGGCTGGGATGATCTCGTTGATCTTGGCCAGATCCTCGTCCGAGAAGCTGTGGAGTTCCATGCCTTTGGTGGTCGAAAGCTGTACCATGGCAGAGACCGGCCAACCTGCGGCGTAGAAATAGGCGTCAAGCTGACCGTCAGCGAGGCGTTCGGCCGACTGACTATTGTTGAGCTCTGCTTCTTCCATGTTGTCGCGGGTGACACCCCATTCGGCCAGCATCATTTCAACGGCAACCTGCGTGCCAGAACCCGCCTGGGCGATGCCGACGCGCTTGCCTTCCAGGTCTGCAAGGCTCTCGATTGATTGACCTTTTGGCATCACAAGATGCAGGTCTTCCGGGTAGAGATTGGCCAC
>JBCAZO010000137.1:0-6650 GCA_038532975.1 Pseudomonadota bacterium | reverse complement strand
TTCTTGTTCCAGCAGCGCCTCTGCGCGGGCTTTCTGCCGCGCCATCCAGGCGAGTTTGTAGTCGTATTTAGGCCCCGGTGCCGGATTGCCGTTGGGAAGGTATAGCCCACAAATTCGCAAGGACTTGCTCTCTCCGACTACGGTCGCCTCAATCCAGCGCGCCTGCTCATCAGTCTCATCACCCGGCAATCCGCGGCGGACATCCTCAAGCGGCAGCTTTGACAGGAGCGCGACGCCGTTAAAGCTTTTTTGTCCGTGGGTTTCCACCTGATATCCAAGCTCTTCAATAGGCTCGCGCGGAAAACCCTCATCAACAGACTTGATCTCTTGCAGGATCACGACGTCGGGTTCGGCCTCTTTCAGCCAGTCAAGCAGAGCGGGCAGCCGTGCTTTGATGCCATTGATGTTAAAGCTCGCGACTTTCATGTGGCCTCCCTTTGTTATGCGTCTATCGCCCAGTCGACGCGCTCTGGCAAGGCGGGGTGGCTGGTCGAAGGCAATTTATCACTCACCCTGAGGTTGATTCGGTTGTTTGGAAGGCGACTTCAAAGCTGGACAGGTGAAATCACCCATGTGGATAATATTTTTTTCAGCAAGATTTTTCGAACATCAAGTATCTGATCCCCAATGGCCCGCTCGATCATCCACAGGCACAGACCCCATGTGGATAACAACCTTAAGTTGTTTTTAGGTTGTTGCGACCCGATTGCCGTGTAACGATTTAGGCACTCACCGGAACTGCCGTAAACAAGGAGATGACCTATGGTAGCACTTCGTAAAGAACAGATTTCGTATAACACCCCTGAAGACACAAGCGCCGACATGTTCGACGGCTCAGCGGTAGAGGCATTCACCTCTTCTTTGGGTCCTGTCGCAGAAGCGGATGCGTATATGGGGCAGGGCACAGAGGCGTTCACATCGTCGCTCACGCCCGTGACGTCTTCGGACATGGATGGCGACGCGGTGGAACTCTTCACTTCCAGCCTTGGCCCAGTCCGTGCGTCTGATGCCACAGAAGGCGACGCAGTAGAGCTTTTCACCTCAAGCCTCGGGCCTGTCCGCGCGTCTGAGGCCACTGAGGGCGACGCTGTGCACGCCTTCACATCGAGCCTGTAAAAGGCTCAGCGGAACGGAATCTGGTCGTAAAGGAAGGTATCATTCATGGGAACCGTCGTTCACTTCGATTTTCCGTTCCGCCAATCCACAGCTGAGCTGCGCCAGGCGGCTTTGCTGGAGCGGTTTGTGTCGCAACGTAGGCCGGAACAGGATGTGTTCTGGCTCAAGGAAAACGCAGAGCTGCTCAATATCTACCAAAGCTGCGGCTTTGAGTTGCCGCTGGCCTCGCTTGCGCCTTTCGACAATTTCTACGACACCATCGAAAAGCGCCTCAGCTTTTTCCCGCAATATTATCGGTTTTTGCTGTCGATGTGCCTTGATCTTGAGGATCTTGGCGTAGCTGGAAATCGCGCAGAGGCAGCAGTGGAATGGGTTGCAAAGCAAGGATTTGTAGGGGCTGAACTATCGGATTTGCAGCGCGCCGAAGCCCGCCGCCTGTGCCTGCGCCGCGGGGTGGACCCCATGTTGCGCGATCCCGGGCTGGATGACCGGTTGCGGGACTTCACGACGCGATCAGAAACTTTTGCGATCCCGAACAAGAAGGCCGCGTATGAACTGACGCATATCGTGTTCTATCTGTCCGACTATGGCCTGAGGGAGCCTGGCCTGGACGCGGCCTCTATTCAAAGCCTGAGATTTGCCGGCACGCTGGCCTATCTGGAGCTGAACATCGACTTGCTGGCAGAGATTTGCATCGCTTTGCGGTTTGCCGGAGCCACACCGCCAAAAGCCTGGGAAAACTGGCTGGCCGAGCAAACCCGCTACTTTGCCATTCGCGAAGACGATATTGGTTGGCGTTCGGACGCATATCATCCTTATTTGATGCTGAACTGGCACCTTGCGCTATCCGGACAGGGCGGATTTGGCGCGCAAATCCCCGAAGGACCGGTGAGTTTCACCGCGCCCCGGCACGAGGTTGCGCCGCTGCGCGAATTGTCTGAACAAATGTACACGCTGGACGGGGTTCGGCATCCGGATTGGTCCACGATGCGCCCGATCCTGGACGGCACCCTATCGGACATGGCGCGGGAGGTTATTGACACGGCCGAGCAAGCCGTGGATTTCCAGTCTTTCTTTCAAGGCTTTGCCAGAGCAAGCGCACCCGGAGTCATGAGATAATGCGCAAAGATGCATCCGCTCTCGTTTTCTCCGGCGTTGCGCTGACCGCGCTCTACACGCTGTTGATCACCGGCGCAGATGCCATCACCAAAGGCTTTGCCCAGTCTTATTCCGCACCACAGCTTTTTGCCATTTCGGGTGGTCTGGTGGCCCTTTTCAGCCTTTTGGCGAACCGCGACACAAGCGACCAGAGGCGTCGCATGAAGACGCTATGCCCTTCGGCCATGATCATTCGCGTTGTGGCGACTGTGCTGGGCACGTTTGCGTTTTTCCATGCGTTCCGCCTGCTGCCCTTTGCCGAGGTGTTTCTCTTTATCGCTTTGATTCCGCTGATCACGGCCATCATCTCTGGTCCGGTTCTAGGAGAGCCGGTGCGCGGTCAAACCTGGGCCGCGCTTGGATTAGGGGCTGTTGGCGTCGCTTGCCTTTTCCCTTCTGGAGTACACAGCATTGGCTTTGGCCATCTCGTGGCCTTCTGCGCGGTCCTGCTTGGCTCTGTTTCTATGGTTGCCTCTCGTTATATCGGACAGCGAGACAGCAACCTGCTTGCACAGGTTTTTTACCCCAATCTGGCGTTGATGGTGGTGATGGGGCTGGCCTTGCCCTTTGTCTTTACCCCGATGAGCGGCCTCGATTTTGGCCTTGCAGCCCTTTACGCTGTCCTGCTCTTTGGGGCGCGTTGGGTGCTGGTAGCGGCACTGCGGATCCTGCCCGCCTATGTGGTAACGCCACTGATGAATCTGCAGTTTATCTGGATGGTTGTCATCGGCTGGACAGTCTTTGCCGAAACGCCTTCGACGCAAACGTATCTCGGTGCGTTCATCATTATCTTGGCCGGAGGATGGCTGATTTGGGAACGGATGCGCCCTGTTGAAGATGAAAAGCTTGTTCCGGCGGAATAAACCAGATCAAAGACAAAGCCTTACATCGAAAAGGACGTCCCGCAACCGCAGGCGCTTGTGGCGTTTGGATTATCAATCGTGAAACGCGCACCGATCAGCTCTTCGGTGAAATCGATTGTCGCCCCGGTCAAAAAGGGCAGCGAGACGCTGTCCACGACGACCTTTTCGCCGTTGCCCTCCAGAACGAGATCATCCTCGGCAGGGGCATCAAGCTTGATGTCATACTGAAAGCCCGAACATCCGCCGCCTTCTACGGCGACACGAAGGGCCTGTCCCTGTTCGCCAGCGCCGATTTCGGCCAGACGTTCAAATGCGCGTTCCGTCACAGTTGGAGGCAGTTGCATCGCAGGTGGTTCCATATGGTTTCGTTCAGCTTGCCAATGCAATATATGAGGCATGGGACAGTGCCACAAGACAGGGCAGGCGAGTAAAAGATATGACAAAGCCCTATGCGTCGGATCCAGACCGCGCGCGGCCAAGGCTTGTGGCCGAAGAGGAAAGCGCGTTTCGCTCGTGTTTTCAGCGGGACCGTGACCGGATCATCCATTCCAGCGCCTTTCGCCGTCTGAAACACAAAACGCAGGTTTTTGTGGAGCACGAAGGTGATTATTTCCGCACGCGGCTCACGCATTCCATCGAAGTGGCGCAGGTGGCGCGGACGATCTCGGGCGCTTTGGGGTTAAATGTTGAACTGACCGAGGCTGTGGCATTGGCGCATGACCTGGGCCACACGCCTTTTGGCCACACCGGAGAAGACGCGCTCAACGCGTTGATGGCCCCTTATGGCGGGTTTGACCACAATGCGCAGGCCATTCGCATCGTCACCTCACTGGAACGGCACTATGCCGAGTTTGACGGGCTCAACCTGACCTGGGACACGCTGGAAGGGATTGCCAAGCACAACGGCCCGGTGACCGGTGAGTTGCCTTATGCGCTGGCAGACTACAATGCGCGGCATGATCTTGAATTGCACAGCTTTGCCAGTGCTGAAGCGCAAGTGGCGGCATTGGCAGACGATATTGCCTACAACAACCACGATCTGCATGACGGGTTGCGCGCCAAACTTTTCACCGAGGATGATATCCGAGATCTGCCCATAGTGGGGTCCTGCTTTGACACTGTGGATCAGACCTATCCAGGGCTGGATGCGTATCGCCGACGCCATGAAGCCCTGCGGCGCGTGTTTGGCGAGATGGTTGCAGATGTGATTGAAACCTCGCGATTTAGGTTAAAGGAAACCGGGGTGAAGACCACGGAGGATATCCGCCATCTTGGGCAACCTGCGATTTTGTTCTCGGACCAGGTGGCGGCGGATATGAAGACGATAAAGTCATTTCTCTTCAAGCATATGTACCGCGCCCCTAAAGTGACTGAGATGCGCCAGCGCGTTACGCGCGTGGTCGAAGAGCTGTTTCCGTTTTACATGTCCAAACCGGAATTTCTGCCGAAACGCTGGCAGACTGATGTGGCGCAGGCGAAAACCGAAATCGCATTGGCGCGCTTGGTCAGCGATTATATCGCCGGTATGACAGACCGCTATGCGCTCGAAAGCCACAAACGGCTCTTGGGCGGTGAGGACAGCGCCGTGGCGCGAGAAGGAGTGTAACGATGGCAGCAACACCCGCAGACGGCGGTCTTGATCCGGTCATGGCCTTTGCGCTTGTGGGCGCTTTGGGCGTCGGCGCACAATGGCTGGCCTGGCGGCTGCGCATGCCGGCAATTGTTCTGATGCTGGTGGCGGGGCTGCTGGCAGGGCCGGTCTTTGGGGTGTTCGACCCCGAAAGGGATATCGGCGTGCTGATGGGGCCGATGATCTCGATCGCGGTCGCCATTATCCTTTTTGAGGGTGGTCTCACACTGGATTTCCATAGTCTTCGCGGCGCCGAACAGGGGGTGAAGCGGCTGGTGGTTGTCGGTGCGCCGCTGGGGTGGATCGGCTCGGCCTTGGCCTTACACTATGTCGGTGGCCTAAGCTGGCAAAGTGCCGCGGTTTTTGGCGGGATTATGATTGTAACCGGGCCAACGGTTATTGCGCCACTCTTGCGGCAGGCACGCCTTAACCGCCGCCCGGCACAGCTTTTGCAATGGGAGGCTATCGTCAATGATCCCATCGGTGCACTGGCGGCCGTTCTGGCGTTCGAGGTTGTCATTGTCACCGCCGCCGCAGGAAGCCTGGGGTATGCGGCATGGGAAATTATCCGCGGAATAACAATCGCTTGTGCAGTCGGCTACGGCACTGGCTGGGGCCTGTCTGAGGCATTTCGCAGGGCCTACGTTCCGGAATATATGAAAGTGCCTGTACTCTTTGCCGTCCTGCTCGCGGCTTTTGCGGTCACTGATTACATGCTGCATGAGAGTGGGCTTTTGACCGTGACGGTCATGGGCATTGTCATGGCAAATGCCAACTTGCCAAGCTACACCGAACTGCGCCGGTTCAAAGAACATGCGACCATTCTTTTGGTCTCGGGCGTATTCATCCTTTTGGCTGCAAATATGGATTTTGAGACGCTTGGGCGTCTGAATTGGCAGGCTGCGGCCTTGGTGGCAGTGGTTGTCCTGCTAGTGCGCCCTGCCACCGTGCTTCTGTCGCTTTTGGGGACAAACATTCCTTTCAAGGAACGCCTGCTTGTTGGACTTGCTGGACCAAGAGGTGTCGTACTTGTCGCGGTTGCGGGGCTCTTTGGAGAAAGACTGGTCGCCAACGGGGTGGAAGACGCCGCTTTGCTGACACCGCTGGCTTTTGCGCTCGTGGCCGTCACGGTGGTGTTGAACGGCTTTTTGCTGGCCCCCGTGGCGCGAGTCATGGGGTTGGCGGGCAAAGGCACGCCGGGCGTCATCATCGCGGGCGGCTCGCAATTCGCCACATCGCTGGCTGAAGCGTTGCAATCCTTGAAAGTTCCTGTCCTGATCACCGACACCAACCGCGCCCGTCTGCGCAGTGCGCGCGATGCCGGTCTGCATGTGTTTTACGGCGATGTGCTCTCGGAAGCGGCGGAACACAGTGTCGAGATCATGTCCTATGGCCGCGTTGTCGCAGTGAGCGACAATGACGCCTATAACACATTGGTGGCCACCGATCTTGCGCCGGAATTCGGGCGCGAAAACGTGTTTCAGTTGGGACGTACCAAGACCGAAAGCAAGCGGCACGTGTTGCCGCCGGGCCTAGGCGGCCAGAGGTTCGCCGATGGTCAAACGTTCCTTGAACTTGCAAGCAAGATGTCCAAGGGCTGGGAGGTACGCGTCACGTTGCTGACCGAAGAGTTCGACAAGCAGAAATGGGCTGAACAAAACCCGGAGGGTATTGCACTGGCGACATATAAGGAGGGTGTCGGTTTCAACCTGCTGTCAACGGATTCCAAGTGGGATCCTGCGCCGGATACCCAACTGATCTGGCTTGGCCCCAAGCGAGAGGATACACCGGCCAAATAACCGCGGCCGCAGTGCGACAGGTCTTCGGCCTGTGCTTGTGATTGTCGGGCGCCGGTTTAGCACCCCCGTGGCGCGCGTCAATCA
>JBCAZO010000136.1:0-6652 GCA_038532975.1 Pseudomonadota bacterium | reverse complement strand
GCGCTCTAGTCCAACCTGTTCGCCCTGGGCCACGCCCATTCCCTTGAGATCTGGCAGGACGAGACCCTGTCCGGCGGGGTCTACGGCGTCACCCTTGGGGGCGCGTTTTTTGGGGAAAGCATGTTTTCGCGGCGCACCGATGCCTCAAAACTTGCGCTGGCGCATCTCGTCAATCACCTGCGTCGCTGTGGCTTTGTACTATTCGACACCCAATTTCTCACGCCACATCTGGCACGCTTGGGCGCAATCGAGATAAGCCGCGCCACTTACAAATCACATCTCAACGACGCTTTGGACGTGAAAGCAGATATCCTGGCTCATCCTCTGGCCGCATCGCTTTAAGAAAATTTATTGCGTCAAACAACGCAACACCCACACATCATAGCGCGGATGCTCCATCGGATTGAGCGCAGGCGATGACGCGATCATCCATCCTGAGAACACTGGTTTGGTGTCATTTTCCGCGTGGATCGTCAGGAACGCATAGGCATCCCCCGCTGGATTTCCAACCGGATGACGGCATTCGCCCAACTCAATCCGAAGCGAACTTTGCTGATGCGATGTGGCATTGGCCATCTCGATGTCCTGGGTGGTTCCATTGATCTTATCAAGCCAGCGCAAGACCACGCCAGTGCCTGGTTCGACCTGCTCTTGGGGCCATGCGGGCGCACATACGCTCAGGCACAGCCCCAAGAGGCCAATGCCACACCATCTCATTCGCTGCTGTCCTCGCTGTCGCCAGCGACAAATTTGGTCAACAGCGCAATCAGGCTGACTGAGCCTTGGGTGAATTCGATCTCATCTCCGGCTGCAAAGTAAAACGGTGAGCCGCCCGGCAGGATTTCTACAAAATTGCCGCCCAAAAGCCCTTCCGAACTGATCGCCAGGGCGCTGTCATCAGGCACTTCGATATCATCGCGCACACTGATCACGGCGCGCGCGCGGTACGTTTCTGGGTCTAGCTGAAGCTCGGTCACACGGCCCACTTTGACGCCGGCCAATCGCACATCGGTGCCCACATCAACGCCGTCAGCACTGCGAAAGCTTGCGGTCAGGGCGTATTCGCTTGGGGCTGCCGAAAACCCGGTCACTTGCCCTGCGTAAAACAAAAAGCCCGCGGCAACCGCAAGCACCACGCCGCCCACGGCGACCTCTGTCAGGTTTTCATTGCTCATCGGGGCACCCCGGCCTCACTGCTTTTGTCCGGCGTTCGACCATCGAACGCCCACTTATTCTGGCGACCATGCCTCATAGTCGCGCCGGTCCGCCGGATCTCCGCGCCGGATCGATCCTGCTGGCGCATAGGCCAGGGCCGTTCCGGTCAGGTTTTCCTCGTGCGGTTTCTCCCAGGCCTTCCGCGGCAGAGGCGCTTCGGTCGGTGGCTCGGCATAAGTGTGATGCAGCCAGCCATGCCACTCCGGGCTGACCCGGCTCGCCTCAGCCTCACCGTTAAAAATCACCCAGCGCCGTTTGTCTTCGCGATCACGGTAAAAGACATTGCCCTGATCATCCTCACCCACCTTCACACCCTTGCGGCGTGTGTGAATAAGCGTGTTCAAAGTGGCGCCGTTCCACCAGGTTACAGAACGAAGAAGCGTTGTCAGAAGGCCCATAGAGGTTCTCCGGTTTTCTCTCATTCTGATATGCCGCAGAACGCCTCAGAGGTCCAGCCCACGCAACGCCGCAGCGATGGACAATATGGCTAAACTTTCACATGCGCGCATTTTCTTTGAATGAAAATGGGCAAGAAAATTTGAATTTTCTTGCCCACCTGAAATTCCAGTTTCAAAAAAGAAGGATCAGCTCGCGCTGGCTTCTTCCTTTTTGGAATCCGCGTGCACCATCAATGGTGCAGTCTCGGAGGTCACGGCCTCTTCGTTGACTACCACTTCCTCGACATTCTCAAGACCCGGCAGCTCAAACATCGTATCAAGCAGGATGTCCTCCAGGATCGAGCGCAATCCGCGCGCACCGGTCTTGCGTTCGATGGCGCGTTTCGCAATCGCCACCAGCGCATCATCGGTAAAGCTCAACTGCACAGTCTCCAGCTCAAACAACCGCTGGTATTGCTTGACCAGCGCATTCTTGGGCTGCGTCAGGATGGTAACGAGCGCGTCCTCATCAAGATCTTCCAGCGTCGCGATCACCGGAAGGCGACCGACAAATTCAGGGATCAACCCGAATTTCAGCAGGTCCTCAGGCTCCAGATCCTTGAAAACCTCACCCACATTGCGGTCATCCACATCGCGTACATCCGCGCCAAAGCCCATGGCCGAGCCCTTACCGCGTTGGCTGATGATCTTGTCGAGGCCGGCAAAGGCCCCACCGCAGATAAAGAGAATATTCGTCGTGTCCACCTGCAGGAATTCCTGCTGCGGATGTTTGCGCCCGCCTTGCGGAGGAACCGCTGCAACGGTGCCTTCCATCAGTTTCAGAAGCGCCTGCTGCACGCCCTCGCCAGACACGTCGCGCGTGATTGAGGGATTTTCTGACTTGCGTGTGATCTTGTCGACCTCGTCGATATAGACGATGCCGCGCTGCGCGCGTTCGACGTTGTATTCCGATGCCTGCAAAAGTTTGAGGATGATGTTCTCAACGTCCTCACCCACATAGCCGGCTTCTGTCAGCGTCGTGGCATCGGCCATCGTGAAGGGCACATCCAGAATGCGCGCCAGCGTCTGCGCAAGCAGCGTCTTACCACAACCCGTGGGTCCGATCAGCAGAATGTTCGACTTCTGCAGTTCAATATCATTCTTGCCCGAATGATTGAGCCGCTTGTAATGGTTATGCACCGCTACAGACAGCACCCGCTTGGCCATTGCCTGCCCGATCACGTAATCATCAAGCACATCGCAAATCTCACGCGGGGTCGGCACACCATCAGAAGACTTCAGACCCGCGGTCTTGGTCTCTTCACGAATGATGTCCATGCAAAGTTCGACACATTCATCGCAGATGAACACGGTTGGACCCGCGATCAGCTTCCGCACCTCATGCTGGCTTTTGCCGCAAAAGCTGCAATACAAGGTGTTTTTACTGTCGCCGCCAGAACTATTTGCCATCTCTCGTACCTTTCGGGCCTCAAAATTCGCGCCCTGATCCCGTGTCGAACCACGCAGTTTTATTTTACCCGAGATCATCCGCCTGTGAAGGCCGAAGACCCTAAATCATGTCGCGCAGCTTAAGACAGGTGCAAGAGCACCACAACGCCTAATTCGCGCGCCTTCTTACCCGTCTTCGTCCTCACCCTTGGCCCGGTTTTCAACGATTTCATCTATGAGCCCCCATGCCTTGGCTTCGTCGGGCGCCATGAAGTTGTCCCGCTCAAGCGCCTCTTCGACTTTCTTCAGCGATTGTCCGGTATGTTTGACGTAGATTTCGTTAAGACGCCGTTTCAGCTTCAGCGTTTCTTCGGCGTGAATCATGATGTCCGTTGCCTGACCCTGATATCCACCAGAGGGCTGATGCACCATGATTCGAGAATTCGGCAACGAAAATCGCATACCAGACTCACCCGCCGTCAAAAGCAGGCTTCCCATGCTCGCCGCTTGCCCGATCACAAGCGTGCTGACCTTCGGGCGGATATACTGCATGGTGTCGTAAATCGACAAACCCGATGTAACAACGCCGCCTGGGCTATTGATATACATCGATATTTCCTTGCTCGGGTTCTCAGCTTCTAGGTGCAGAAGCTGCGCCACGATAAGGCTCGACATGCCGTCATGCACCGGACCGTTCAGGAAGATGATCCGCTCTTTGAGCAGTCGCGAGAAAATGTCATAGGCCCGTTCGCCACGGCTGGTTTGTTCCACAACCATGGGGACGAGTGTGTTCATATAGGTGTCGATCGGATCTTGCATGATGTGCCTGCCTGATATGTGTCGCACGGCCCTCAAGGGACCGCTGTCTTTCAAAACTGTAGTGGCCCCCAGAAGGGGCTGCAAGAGCGCTTCGGTAAATTCCTGCAGAGCGTATCACCGCCAGATTTCACGCATAATTTTCAACCCGGCGCGCCAGTATGTCGCGCCTGAGAGAAAATCGTCGGCAATTTACGCTCAATTCTTGCCAATTCCGCCCTGCTCACCCATGAAATCCGCGAAAACTTCGCTGCATAAAGCGCTGAAAATAATAATTTTTCCTTAATCAAAAAAGAGAGGCGTGAACCTGACTGGCTGTTGTCTGCAGTCCGGACAGAATTCTTTGTGCCAAATCAAACTCATGCATTGCTCCCGAACGCGTGACATTCTAGAAACAACGCGTGTTGCGGGACACGCCCACGCCTCTGAGTCTTATTTGACCGGGGCATTCACGGGTGTCCCCTTGATTTGACCAACAGGAGGCACCTAGATGGCAGACGCAGCCATTCACGGGCACGGACACGAAGACAATCGCGGGTTCTTTACCCGCTGGTTCATGTCCACCAACCATAAAGATATCGGTATTCTCTACCTGGTCGTGTCGGCATTTGTCGGCCTGATCGCGGTGGCATTTACCGTCTACATGCGGCTCGAACTTATGGAGCCGGGTGTTCAGTACATGTGTCTGGAGGGCGCGCGCTTTACCGCCGCAGCCGCCGGGGAATGTACACCAAACGGGCATCTCTGGAACGTTATGATCACCTATCACGGTGTGCTTATGATGTTCTTCGTGGTGATCCCCGCCCTTTTCGGGGGCTTCGGCAACTACTTCATGCCGCTACAGATCGGCGCACCGGATATGGCGTTCCCGCGCATGAACAACCTTAGCTTCTGGCTCTATGTTACCGGCACCTCACTGGGTGTGGCGTCGCTTCTGTCGCCAGGTGGCAACGGACAGCTGGGCTCTGGCGTGGGCTGGGTGCTCTATCCGCCGCTATCGACCACCGAGCAAGGCATGTCGATGGATCTCGCGATCTTCGCGGTCCACGTCTCGGGCGCAAGCTCGATTCTGGGCGCGATCAACATGATCACCACCTTCCTGAACATGCGTGCGCCTGGCATGACGCTCTTCAAGGTGCCGCTTTTCAGCTGGTCAATCTTCGTTACTGCGTGGCTCATTCTTCTAGCGCTGCCGGTTCTTGCGGGCGCGATCACCATGCTTCTGACAGACCGCAACTTCGGAACAACCTTCTTTGACCCGGCAGGCGGTGGAGACCCGGTTCTCTACCAGCACATCCTGTGGTTCTTTGGCCACCCGGAAGTGTATATCATCATCCTGCCCGGTTTTGGCATCATCAGCCACGTGATTGCGACCTTCTCGCGCAAACCGGTCTTTGGCTACCTGCCGATGGTCTGGGCGCTGATCGCTATTGGGGCCCTGGGCTTTGTCGTCTGGGCGCACCATATGTACACAGTCGGGATGTCCCTGACCCAGCAGTCCTACTTCATGCTGGCCACCATGGTCATCGCGGTGCCCACGGGTGTGAAAGTCTTCAGCTGGATCGCCACCATGTGGCAAGGGTCGATTGAATTCAAAACGCCCATGCTCTGGGCGTTCGGGTTCCTGTTCCTGTTCACTGTGGGCGGTGTGACTGGCATCGTACTCAGCCAGGCTGGCATCGACCGGGCCTATCATGACACCTACTACGTCGTGGCGCATTTCCACTATGTGATGAGCCTTGGGGCGGTCTTCGCGATCTTCGCGGGGATCTACTTCTACTTCCCAAAGATGACCGGCCGCATGTACCCTGAATGGGCTGGCAAGCTGCACTTCTGGTCCATGTTCATCGGCGCAAACCTGACATTCTTCCCGCAACACTTCCTGGGACGTCAGGGCATGCCACGCCGCTACATCGACTACCCTGAGGCGTTTGCTCTCTGGAATTACTGGTCCTCGATTGGCGCCTTCATTTCCTTTGCCAGCTTCATCTTCTTCTTCGGCGTCATCGCCTATGCGCTCTTCCGGGGCGCACGGGTGACGGAAAACAACCCGTGGAACGAATATGCAGACACGCTGGAATGGACCCTGCCATCCCCTCCGCCGGAGCACACGTTCGAAATCCTGCCCAAGCAGGAAGACTGGGACAAACAACCGGCGCACTAAGGTACTGTGTGAAAAACGAAAAGAGGCCCCCGGTTTTCGGGGGCCTTTTCTATTTAGAAAGATGACGTGCCATGAGTTTTTTGGCTGTAACACTTGTACTGAGCATCCTAGTTCCGCTGATCTTGCATATCCGACGGGCAAAACCGGCTTGGATGTTTGCGAGTGTCGCTGCGGTTTTTCTACTCTTGGGCGGCGGATATTTCGCGCTTTGGAAGATAGCGCCGGGTTTCGCAGCATCAGTTACGCTTCCATCTTCTGGGAGCGACCGCGCGTATCATGACACTTACTACGTGGTGGCAAATTTCGGGTTGGTATTCGCCTTTGGCTATGTGCCCTTGATCATCGCCGCACTGCTCGCCTTGCAAGCGCGGCTCAATGTCCTAACATTTCCATCACTGACACGCTGGCTCTTTTGGCCCAGCATGGCGCTTTACTATACGCCCCTTGGAACAAGCGTTTATCTGGAACGCCATATGGCGCGTCGATACGTGGAGTACGACGAGAGTATCAGGCGTCTTGAACTGATCGCGGGCACCTCAGCACTGATCAGCGGCGTTGCCATCGCAATATTGGCTGCCCTGTTTTCCTGGGGCATGGTTGAATGGTTCAGGCGAAGGCGCGGCGTATGATC
>JBCAZO010000135.1:0-6701 GCA_038532975.1 Pseudomonadota bacterium | reverse complement strand
CGGCTCGGCAAAGTCCTCAAAGGCGCCACCGGTATCGGTGACATCTGTTGTGCCCGGCTCCGATGGCTGTTTGCTTGCGTCGCGTATACTAAAGCTCAGCCCCAGGGCATGCAGGAGCAGGGACAAAACCACAGCCGCAATCGCGACAATCCCGGACGTTCTGATCATGTGGCAACTCGTTGCGTGATCTGCAAAAACACCCTGCCTCTATGCCTCGCACTGGTACCAGCAATCTGCGATGCAAAAGCTCTTATCAAGAACGAGGTATTCGCATTCATCACTTTTGCAATGCCAGACTATGACGTGTTTATCAAAGATACACATCTCATCGAAATGCGCGCGCCTTGTGTATCCTCCGATCCACCCAAGCGTAAGATCATCCTACATGATTGTGAACTTGGGTGTTGTCGCGCTTGGATAGACCGTTGAACAAACGTGACCTCAACGTGCATACTACACTGTCGAAAAGCAATTTTCTTACCGCAACACTCAAGGTCAATACGTCTGCGCCCTTAGGAGCTTTCCCGCCGAATTTCCTTTGTGAAAGATTTTTGAAGACCGCTTTGAGCGTTTGAATTCCAGTCTGTGGTGTGTATCGTCATGATGCCTGAACCAGCCAAAAACAAACGCAGAAAATGCGTGGATAACAATCTGACAAAGCACCGTTTCGGTGCACGGGAGGAAATATGAACAAGTCATTGATCGCCGGACTAGCGCTATCCGGAACAGTTTTGAGCCCGCTTGCGGCCTATGCCCAAACAGAAGTTCAGTTCTGGCACGCTTTCACGGGCCGTCTGGGAGAGCTTGTGAAAGCCCAGGTCGAAGAATTCAACGCAAGCCAAAGCGATTACGTCGTCGTGGAAAGCCACAAGGGCAATTATTCTGAGACACTTAACGCAGGCATCGCGGCCTTCCGCGCACAGGAACAGCCGCACATCCTGATGGTGTTCGAAGTAGGCACGGCGACGATGATGTCCGCTCAAGGCGCGATCAAACCAGTTTACGAAGTTATGGCCGAAAGTGGCGCCGAGTTTGATCCCGATGCCTATATCGGATCCGTAAAAGGGTACTACACCACGACCGATGGCGAGATGCTGTCGCTTCCGTTCAACTCATCCACACCGGTGCTTTGGGTCAATCGGGACGCGTTTGAGGCCGCAGGTGTGGACCCGGACACAGACCTCTCAACCTGGCAAAAAGTTGACGAGGTTCTAGACCAGCTCAAGGCCGGTGGCGAGGAATGTCCGCTTGTGACTGCCTGGCAAAGCTGGATTCACCTGGAAAACTTCTCGGCCTATCACGACGTGCCGTTCGCGTCGAAAGACAACGGGTTCGCCGGGCTGGATACCGAACTGATGCTCAATGGCGAGGCGCAGGTGGCGCATCTGACCGCGATGGGCGAATGGGCCAAGGATGGTAAGTTCATCTACACTGGTCGCCGCAACGAGGGCGGTGCGAATTTCCGGGCCGGTGAGTGCGCGCTCTTTACCGAAAGCTCCGCAGGATATGCCGGGATCAAGGCCGAAGCCGAGTTTGATTTCGACGTTCGTCCTCTGCCATATTGGGAGGGTGTCGGCAGCGCGCCGCAAAACACTATCATCGGTGGGGCCTCACTTTGGGTCATGGAAGGGCACGAGCCGGAAGAGTACAAAGGCGTGGGCGCCTTCCTAAGCTTCCTGTCCAGCTCGGACGTGCAAGCCTCCTGGCACCAGAACACAGGTTACCTGCCCATCACCGCAGCGGCAGGAGAGGCCACGCGCCTGGCCGGGTTCTACGATGAGAACCCGGGCACTGACATTGCCGTGATCCAAATGACTGCCAAGGAACCCACGGCGAATTCGAAGGGCCTACGCTTGGGGTCGTTTGACCAGATCCGGGGCATCATCGACGAAGAGTTAGAGGCGATCTGGTCCGGTGACAAATCTGCTCAAGAGGCCATGGACAGCGCCAAAGAGCGGGGCGATGCGCTTTTGCGGCGATTTGAGTCAGCCAACAAATAAACAATAAAAAAAAAACAAGGCGGGTCCAAGCAGCCCGCCTTTTTCAAACGGGGGACATTCTTGGAAAAACGCGTCACATTTCGTGGCTGGCTTTTGCCGCTTTTGCTGATCGCACCGCAGGTGATCATCTCGGCGGTCTTTTTCTTCTACCCCGCCGGGCAGGCGATCTGGCAATCGCTCTTTATCCCTGATCCATTTGGGCTTTCGGCTCAGTTCGTGGGGTTGGGAAACTTCGAATTCCTGCTCAGCGACAAGTTTTATCGCGCCTCCTTCCTGACAACAGCGGTCTTTTCTATCCTCGTGACCCTCTGCTCTATGATCCCAGCCCTGTTTCTGGCCGTGCTGGCCGACCGGCTGATCAGAGGATCGGGCGTCTATCGCACGCTACTCATCTGGCCCTATGCCGTGGCACCGGCGGTCGCGGGGGTGCTGTGGCTCTTCATGTTCAACACGCGTGTGGGTGTGGTGTCGTGGTATCTGGGTCAACTGGGCTATGACTGGAACCATGTGCTCAATGGCGGCGAGGCGATGGGCCTTGTTGTTGTCGCCTCCGCCTGGGGCAGGATAAGCTATAATTTCCTGTTCTTTTTCGCAGCCTTACAAGCCGTTCCTCGTTCAGTGATTGAAGCGGCCGCTATAGACGGCGCGCGCTTCTGGCGGCGGTTCTGGACAATTGTTCTGCCACTCCTGTCGCCGACCACCTTCTTTCTGCTGGTCGTGAACATCGTCTACGCCTTCTTCGAGACCTTCGGTGTTATTCACACTATTACTGCCGGTGGGCCGCAACAGACCACAACAATCCTCGTCTACAAGGTGTTCTCGGACGGCTTCGTGGGGCAGGATCTTGGCTCCTCCTCAGCACAATCCGTGATCCTCTTGATCGTCGTGGGCCTGCTCACGGTCATTCAGTTCAAATACATCGAAAAGCGGGTGCATTACTAATGGCGGGTGAGGTGCATGGCATGGTGGAAAAGCGGGGCGCGGGCCTGTGGCTCTCTCATGTCTTCATGCTCTTGGGCGTCTTCGTGATCTTCTTCCCCATCTGGCTCGCTTTTGTGGCCTCGACCGTCACGCAGCCCGAGATCACCAATCCGCCCATGCCGGTCTGGCCCGGGGATCAGTTTTGGAAAAACTACAAAGCTGCACTCTTTTCCGGCGTAAATGTCCCCGTCGCAACCATGCTGATAAATTCCATGGTCATGGCCGTGGGCATCGCCGTGGGCAAGATCATCATCTCGCTGCTCTCGGCCTTCGCCATCGTCTATTTCCGATTTCCCGGGCGCACGACCTTCTTCTGGCTGATCTTCCTGACCCTTATGCTGCCTGTCGAAGTGCGCATCGTCCCCACATTCGAGGTTGTCGCGGGCTTTGGCATGCTCAACAGCTACTCGGGTCTCATCTTTCCGCTCATCGCCTCGGCCACCGCCACCTTCCTCTTCCGGCAGTTTTTCCTCACGATCCCCGATGAACTGGCTGAAGCCGCGCGCGTCGATGGGGCCAGCCCCATGCGTTTTTTCTGGGATATCGTCGTGCCGATGAGCCGCACGAACGTGGCGGCGCTCTTTGTTATTCTGTTCATATATGGCTGGAATCAGTATCTCTGGCCTCTGCTCATTACCACCGACCCGGAAATGAACACCATCGTCATGGGCATCAAGCAGATGTTCCCAAGCGGAGACGACGTGGCCGAATGGCCGGTGATCATGGCCACCTCGATCCTTGCGATGATCCCGCCTGTGATTGTCGTCATCTCCATGCAGCGGCTCTTTATCCGCGGCCTTGTCGATAGCGAGAAGTAGCCATGGCCACCGTCACTCTCACCGACATCAAGAAAAGCTTTGGGCCTACGGATGTGATCCACGGCATCAATGTCGAGATCGCCGATGGCGAATTCATCGTCATCGTCGGGCCATCGGGCTGCGGTAAATCCACTTTGCTGCGTATGGTGGCAGGGCTGGAGACCGTGACATCGGGCGATGTGCTTATTGGCGGGGAACGTGCCAATGACAAGGAACCCATGGACCGTGACATCGCCATGGTCTTTCAGAACTACGCACTTTACCCGCATATGTCGGTGCGCCAGAATATGGGTTATGGCCTCAAGATCGCGGGCCTGCCGAAAGATCAGATCAATGCCAAGGTCGAAGAAGCCGCAAAGCTCTTGCAGCTAGAGGCGCTTCTGGACCGCAAGCCGAGACAGCTCTCGGGTGGTCAGCGCCAGCGCGTCGCAATGGGCCGTGCCATCGTTCGCGAACCGGCGGTGTTTCTCTTTGATGAGCCGCTCTCGAACCTCGACGCCAAACTCCGCGTCCAGATGCGTCTGGAGATCAAAGAACTGCAATCGAAACTTGGCATCACCGCCCTTTACGTCACCCACGATCAGGTTGAGGCCATGACAATGGCAGACCGGATGATTGTCATGAACGGCGGCGTGGCCGAGCAAATTGGAACACCATTGGAGGTCTACAAGACCCCCCGAACGCTCTTTGCCGCGCAGTTTATCGGCAGCCCGGCGATGAACGTTCTTGATGCCGAACTCAGGTCTGGTGATGTCATGCTCGGCGGCAAACCAGTCACCAAAGCCGAAGGCCCGGATGGCCTCATCAAGCTGGGCCTGCGTCCCGAGCATTTTGTCCAGGACGATTCAGGACCCTTTGAGGTGCGTGTTCAAATGACCGAACCGCTTGGCGCCAACACCCTGCTGCATGGTCGTTTGGATAGCATCAATGCCGACGTCACCATTAGCCTGCCTGGCGTTCACACCATGAGTGCGGAACCGGCCCCGATGCGCTTTGCCGCGCAACCCGGCATGATCCACCTGTTCAACAGCACATCAGGTCACCGCATCACAGACTGACAGTTCGCGTTAAGAACACTTCGAATGCCCGCAGCTGCCACAGGTCATGCAACCTTCGATCTTACGCATGTCAAAACTGCCGCACGCCGGGCAGGATGCACCTCGCAGCCCGCCGTGGTTGACCACCTGCGCTTGCGGGTCTTCCTTGAGGCCCAGCCCCTCGCCTTCGAGGAAGCCGATATTGATCATGTGGTTTTCCAGAACCCCGCCAATCGCCGCCAGAATGGAGGGAATATACTTCCCATTCATCCACGCCCCGCCACGCGGATCAAACACGGCCTTTAGTTCCTCGACCACAAACGACACATCGCCGCCGCGTCGGAACACCGCCGAAATCATCCGCGTCAGCGCCACGGTCCAGGCGTAATGCTCCATGTTTTTGGAGTTGATAAACACCTCGAACGGACGCCGCCGCCCGTTAAGTATGATATCATTCACGGTGACATAGATGGCATGGTTGCTGTCGGGCCATTTGAGTTTGTAAGTATGCCCTTCAAGCTCCTGCGGCCGGTCCAGCGGATCGGACATGTACACGACCTCGCCGCCTTCCATGGGCACCGCGCCCTCACCTGGCACCTTATCCTCGGCCTCAGACACGCTGAGAACAGACCCCGTCACATCATTGGGCCGGTAAGTCGTGCACCCCTTACAGCCCAGATCCCAGGCTTGCATGTAAACATCCTTGAACGCCTCGAAGGAAATATCCGCCGGCACGTTGATCGTCTTGGAAATGCTGGAATCAACCCATTTCTGCGCTGCCGCCTGCATTTTTACATGCGCCTCTGGCTCCAGCGTCTGGGCGTTGACAAAATACTCGGGCAATTCGGCATCGCCAAATGTCTCCCGCCACATCTGCACGGCATAGTCGACCACCTCTTCCTCGGTGCGCGAGCCGTCCTTTTGCAGCACTTTGCGCGTATAGGAATAGGCAAAGACCGGCTCGATGCCGGAACTCACATTCCCCGCGTAAAGGCTGATCGTGCCAGTGGGTGCAATGGAGGTCAGAAGCGCATTCCGAATGCCATGCTCTTGCACAGCGTCGCGCACATCTTCGTCCATCGCCTGCATCGTGCCACTTGCCAGATACGGCTCGGCCTCAAAGAGCGGGAACGCGCCCTTCTCTTTGGCCAGGTCCACAGAGGCCAGATAAGACGCCCGCGCAATCGCCTTGAGCCAGGCTTCCGTCTGCGCCGCGGCCTCATCCGAGCCATAGCGCAATCCACACATCAAGAGCGCATCTGCAAGACCGGTCACACCCAACCCGATACGCCGCTTGGCCTGCGCCTCGGCGCGCTGTTCAGGCAGTGGAAAGTTTGACACATCCACCACATTGTCCATCATCCGAATGGCCGTGCCTACAAGTTCGGCAAGCGCACCCTCGTCGATAGAGGCCGCCGCATCAAACGGCTGTTTTACCAACCGCGCCAGGTTCACAGACCCCAGCAAACACGCCCCGTAAGGTGGCAGGGGTTGTTCTCCGCAAGGGTTCGTAGCTGCAATGGTTTCCGCATAATGCAGGTTGTTCGCCGCGTTGATCCGGTCGATGAAAATCACGCCAGGCTCGGCAAAATCATAGGTCGCCTGCATGATCTTGTTCCACAGATCGCGCGCCTGCACGGTCTTGTAGATCTTGTCCTCAAAGACAAGCTCCCAAGGTCCATCCGCCTTGACCGCGTCCATGAAAGGGTCCGTGACCAGCACCGACAGGTTGAACATGCGAAGCCGCGCAGGGTCGGATTTCACGGCGATGAAATCCTCCACATCCGGGTGATCACAGCGCATCGTGGCCATCATTGCACCCCGGCGGCTGCCTGCGCTCATGATCGTGCGGCACATCGCGTCCC
>JBCAZO010000134.1:0-6733 GCA_038532975.1 Pseudomonadota bacterium | reverse complement strand
GCTTCTGAGCAGTTTTTCCATTTCTTCGACGTACTTCCCAGTCACGACCGCCAAAGCGTCAGCGGGAGAAGAACGCCCCGTACCTTCCCGCGTTCTCACACTCAGGCGCCCGACAACTCCGGAGGTTCCACCACCTGTCGAAGAAAGGTTTGTGACCAGTGATCCCGGGGCAAGAAAGGTTCTGGGCACTGTCGCCGAACGCACATCGACCAAAATCGTTATACGTTCCGGCCCGGTTCCGAGCCCCCCTAACCTTCTGTTCAAAGCTGCCTCGAGACCCGGCCCAAGCCATCCTCCGCCTCTTTCCCGAAAGTGATCGCCGATTCCAGAAGGTTGAGCGTTCGTCGTATCGACCCTGAACCCATCAATCGTGACCAATTCCAGCAAAGGCCTTCTCTGAGCGCCGGAAGGCGAACTTACACATCCTGCCAAAAACAGCTGTGCAGCGCTAAAAGCGAGAAGATGCCTGCGCCCGATCATTGTCATGCGTACTTCGACTGAATCTCTTCCGAGATATTCGATGGCACCGGCTCGTAATGCGAGAACTGCATGGTGAACTGGGCACGGCCAGAAGACATCGAGCGCAGCGTGTTGATGTAGCCGAACATGTTCGCGAGCGGCACGTTTGCGTTGATTGCAATCGCGTTGCCGCGTGGCTCCTGGCCCGAGACCTGGCCCCGACGTGAGGTCAAGTCGCCGATGATGCCGCCAGTGTATTCTTCCGGCGTGATCACTTCGACCTTCATGATCGGCTCAAGCAGCTTCGCACCGGCCTTTTTCAGACCTTCGCGCATGCCCATGCGTGCCGCGATTTCAAACGCCATCACCGAGCTATCCACATCGTGGAATTTACCGTCGATCAGAGCAACCTTGAAGTCGATCACAGGGAAGCCAGCCAGAGGACCGCTGTCCATGACGCTCTCGATGCCTTTTTCTACACCGGGGATGTATTCCTTGGGAACAGCACCACCCACGATGCGGCTCTCGAAGGAGTAGCCTTCGCCCGGCTCGGTCGGCGTGATGATCATTTTCACCTCAGCAAACTGACCCGATCCACCCGACTGTTTCTTGTGGGTGTAGGTGTGCTCGACCTCATGGCTGATGGTCTCACGATAGGCCACCTGCGGCGCACCGATATTGGCCTCAACCTTGAATTCACGCTTCAGACGATCCACCAGAATGTCGAGGTGCAGTTCGCCCATGCCCTTCATGATGGTCTGACCACTTTCGAGGTCAGTTTCCACACGGAAGGACGGGTCCTCTGCCGCCAGACGCGCGAGGCCCTGGGACATCTTTTCCTGGTCGCCTTTGGTTTTCGGCTCAACAGCGATCTCGATGACCGGATCAGGGAAGGTCATGGTTTCCAGAACCACCGGATCCTTCTCGTCACACAGCGTATCACCCGTGGTCGTGTCTTTCAGACCCGCCAGCGCGATGATGTCGCCGGCAAACGCCTCTTCAATCTCTTCGCGGTTGTTCGAGTGCATCATCATCATCCGGCCAACACGCTCTTTCTTGCCCTTGGTCGAGTTCAGCATCGTGTCGCCCTTCTTCATCTTACCCGAGTAAATGCGGGTGAAGGTCAGCGAACCAACGAAGGGGTCGTTCATAATTTTGAACGCAAGGCCAGAGAACGCCATGTTGTCATCGGCGCGGCGTGCAATGTTCCGTTCTTCGGTCTCGTCGCCAGGCTTGAAGCCCATGTAGTCGACCACATCCAAAGGGCTGGGCAGATAGTCGATCACAGCGTTCAGCAAAGGCTGAACACCCTTGTTCTTGAACGCAGAACCACCCAGAACCGGCACAAAGTCCAGCGCCAGAGTACCTTTGCGAAGCAGTTTGCGCAGCGTCGGCACATCGGGTTCGTTGCCTTCAAGATAGGCTTCCATTGCGTCATCGTCTTGCTCAACGGCCGCTTCGATCATCTTTTCGCGCCATTCAGCGGCCATACCGGCCAAGCTGTCGCGAATAGGAGCTTTGATCCAGGACGCGCCAAGGTCTTCGCCCTGCCACAGCCATTCTTCCATGGTCACCAGATCAACCAGACCTTCCAGATCGCTTTCAGAGCCAATCGGGATACCGATCGGCACAGGGCGTGCACCGGTGCGCTCTTCGATCATCTTCACGCAGTTGAAGAAATCCGCACCGATCTTATCCATCTTGTTGACAAACACCATACGCGGCACCTTGTACCGGTCGGCCTGACGCCACACGGTTTCGGTCTGCGGCTCAACACCGGCGTTGCCGTCCAAAACGCAAACCGCGCCGTCAAGAACGGCCAGAGAACGCTCAACTTCAATGGTGAAATCCACGTGGCCGGGGGTGTCGATGATGTTCAAGCGGTGCTTGGGCGTGTCTGCCGTCTCACCGTCTTCCGTGCGCTCCCAGAACGTGGTGGTCGCAGCCGACGTGATGGTGATCCCGCGTTCCTGCTCCTGCTCCATCCAGTCCATGGTAGCCGCACCATCGTGCACCTCGCCAATGTTGTGGGACTTGCCGGTGTAGTACAGAATCCGTTCCGAGCAGGTTGTTTTGCCTGCGTCGATATGGGCCATAATGCCAAAGTTACGGTAACGGTCGAGCGGATAATCGCGTGCCATGGGTCTATTGCCTCTAAAGGTTTACCAGCGGTAATGGCTGAAAGCTTTGTTCGCCTCGGCCATCTTGTGGGTGTCTTCGCGTTTCTTAACGGCTGAGCCGCGCGAGTTCACAGCATCCAGAAGCTCACCTGCAAGGCGTTCTTCCATTGTGTTCTCATTGCGGCCACGGCTGGCGGTGATCAACCAGCGGATAGCCAGCGCTTCGCGGCGTTCAGGGCGCACCTCAACAGGGACTTGATAGGTCGCACCACCCACACGGCGCGAGCGCACCTCAACCGATGGTTTGATGTTGTCGAGCGCTTCGTGGAAAAGCTCGACCGGGGCGCGCTTGACCTTGTCTTCAACACGGTCAAGGGCGTTGTATACGATACGTTCGGCAACAGACTTCTTGCCGTCGATCATCAGGTTGTTCATGAATTTTGTCAGAACCCGGTCACCATATTTGGCGTCGGGCAGGACTTCGCGTTTCTCAGCGGCGTGACGACGTGACATCTGACGCTCTCCTTACTTAGGACGCTTGGCGCCGTATTTCGAACGACGCTGCTTACGATCTTTGACGCCTTGGGTATCCAGAACGCCGCGAAGAATGTGATAGCGAACACCGGGAAGGTCTTTCACCCGGCCACCCCGTATCAGAACCACAGAGTGTTCCTGAAGGTTGTGGCTTTCGCCCGGAATATAGCTGATCACCTCGAACCCGTTGGTCAGGCGCACCTTGGCCACCTTCCGCATCGCCGAGTTTGGCTTTTTCGGTGTGGTGGTGTAGACGCGTGTGCACACGCCACGTTTCTGCGGGCACCCCTGAAGGTGCAGCGACTTGGTGGATCGGACTTTGGGCTGACGCGGTTTGCGGATCAGCTGTTGAATCGTTGGCATAGGGTCTCTTTCCCGTCTCTCAACACATGTGTCTGCACAAGAACGACCTCGTGCGGGTTCATCTCAAAGCGCTTCACGCGTCCGCAAAGCGAAAAGGCCGCAATCGTTTCCATTCCGAGGCAAACGACGCGGTGGGGTCCCAGAGGATCGGGGCAACTCAAACGGCCCGGATCTTGTCCACTAGAATTTTGATATCGGATTACGAGGCTGCCCCCGACACCGAGATGAGCGGCGTATAGGGGGAGTCGGAGCGGCTGTCAACAGCCGTTGGCGGGATCAACACAGCCTTTCAAACAAGCTTTTCAAAAGCTTCTTTTGCCTTGCCCGGCGTAATGTCATTTGCCACGGTTGCGTAACTGAAATCCTGAGCAGGACTTTCTTGTATGCGCGTTATCGGACTTTGCCGGTTTTCCTACCCCGCCATTGGCGGGTTCAAACGCATGCATGACACCGTCGAAGAGCGTGAGGCTTATCTCTATGCGCCCGAGCGCATGGACCTGCGCTTTCGCCATTTCGAGGCCCTCACCCTGCCGTCTATCGCGGCCCAGAAAGACAAGCGTTTCACGTTTTTGGTCGTCACTGGTGAGCGTATGCCGAAACGCTATCGGGATCGCCTCAACGACATTTGCGCGTCAGTGCCAGAGATCAAAGTGGTCACAGCCGCACCAGCCAAGCACCGCACAGCCATGCAAGAAGTGATCCAAACCGAAATCGGCGAAGAAGACACCGAAACTCTCCAGTTTCGTCTTGATGATGACGATGCGGTCGGCACAAATTTCATTCGTGGCATCCGGCGCACAGCACGGCTTGCCTGGAAGCTGCGCGCAGATTGGCAGAATTTAGTGATCGAATACTCAAACGGGTATTCTGTGAAACTTACCTCTGGCGGTATCCTGGCCAAAGATATCCAAGGGCAATTCCTGGCCTGCGGTCTGGCGGTTCTTTTCCGACCCGGTGATCCGCAGACCGTTATGAATTTCGCCCATCACAAGCTGCACCATACCATGCCCACGATCATTGATCCCACCACGCCGATGTATTTGCGCGCGGTGCATGATGACAATGACAGCCGCGCGCGTGGCAAAGACGCATCGCTCAACCCGCTCAACGCTGAGGACCGCGCCTTTTTCAAAGCCCGGTTCAATGTCGACGAGGCGGCTGTGCAAGCGGCCTTTTCCGCCCCGTCTGCACTTCGCGATAAAGTGTAAATAGCCCGCTCGCCACGACGATGGCAGCCCCCAAGAGCGTAAGCGTGTCTGGCCAATCACCAAAGGCGAACCATCCCAATAGCATGGCCCACAAGAGCCCGGTATAGCGGAACGGCGCCGTGACCGCGATATCGCCGACGCGCATGACCATGATCGAAAACAAGAAACCACCCATCACAAAAAGAGCCGCCATTCCAATCAAAGACACCTCGCGAACCGTGACCGGTTCCCATGTCACAAAGATGCTGAGCAGGCCGAACACAACCAACGTGGCAAAAGCGGTCACAAGCGTGATGAAGACAGACGGCGTTTCCGGCGACAGTTTACGCGCCGCAAGGTCCCGGATTGTAACACATATGACGGCGCAAAGGGCGTACAACGAATAGACATTGAAATCCGCTGCCCCCGGTCGAACAATCAGCAGAACTCCGACAAACCCCACCAGAATGGCCAGCATCCGCCGCCAGCCCACCGGCTCACCCAGAAAAACCGCCGCTGCAAGTGTGATTGTCAAAGGCAGCGCCTGAAGAATTGCGGTGACATTGGCAAGCGGCATGTTGAACAAGGCGGTGAGAAAGAAATACACCACGCCCAGCTCCGACAGCGTGCGCAGGGCAACCAACCACACATCGCGCCTCGGCAATCTGGTCCACAAGACACCCAGCCGCCAGGCCAACAAAGCGGTCATCGCCGTGGTCAACACGCCGCGCAGCACAAGAAGCTGAACCAATGGCGCGTCGTCTGACATGAGCTTCATGGCGGTATCGTTGAACGTGAAACACGCCATCGACCCCATCATCAAAAATGCACCGGTCAGATTGTCAGATCTCGCCATGACTTGGCTCTAGACCCCGGATGATTATGGCACAAGGCGGTCCATGCTTCTTTCTTGTACAAAATACCCAATAAATGAAGCTAGATAGTAGCACCCGATTTCAAAGTCTCGCGCAGTTCTCCGTGCAAAACCGGGTTGGCCGCCAAAACGCCCGGCAGTTTCGGTGCCTGGTTGTTGAACAACAACGCGGCGCCGTCCCGATCCGAAATCGCCGCCCCCGCTTCGGTCAGGATCAAAGCGCCCGCCGCGATGTCCCACTCCCATGCCCCACGCAGGGTCATCATCGCGTCAAAACGCCCTTCCGCAACAAGTGCCATGCGATAGGCCAGCGACGGGCGAAAGTTGCGTACCAGACCCGGCTGCTCTCCGGCACGCCAATGGCGCGCGTCGAAATTGGGCTTGGCTGCCAGCATGGTCGCCCCGCTCAACTGTTTTTTTGCGCCAACACTGAGCTTATCCTGGTTCAGCGTTGCCCCTTCCCCCAGGGCCGCCGCATAAAGCTTGTGCCGCATTGGCAGATAGATCACGCCCGCAACCACCTTACCCTGCTCGACCAAGCCAATGGAATGGGCCCAGGTGTGTGAGCCTTCGATAAAGCTGCGTGTGCCGTCAATCGGGTCAACGATAAACACTCGCTCGCGGGTCAGACGTGTGCCGTCATCCTCGCTTTCTTCCGAAAGCCAGCCATAATCCGGACGTGCCGAGCGCAGCGTGTCTTCCAGAACCTGGTTCACCGCCAGATCAGCCTCGGTCACAGGTCCCGCGCCCCCGGGCTTGTCCCATACCTTGGCGGAAGGCCCGGTATATTGCCGCGCCACATCGCCCGCGGCCAGCGCCGCCTTGATCAAAAGGTCCAGATCAGTCGCCGGCAAGCGTCATGCCCTCAACGAGAAGCGACGGCACCGTGCGGCTCAGCCACATGCGTGCGTCGTTCGCTGGCTCCATCTGCATCAACATTTCCGGCAGGCTTCCTGCAATCGTGCATTCGTTCACCGGATAGGTGATTTCGCCATTCTCAACCCAAAACCCCGATGCCCCACGGGAGTAGTCGCCTGTGTTGGGATTAATGGTCGAGCCGATCATCGACGTCACCAAAAGCCCCGTGCCCATCTCCGCAATCAGGTCTTCACGGGTCTTGGTACCTTGGGTCAGGGCCACGTTGCCCACACTCGGGCTGGGCGGTGATGAGGTGCCGCGCCGCGCGTTGGCGGTGG
>JBCAZO010000133.1:0-6734 GCA_038532975.1 Pseudomonadota bacterium | reverse complement strand
CGCGTCACTGTCATCGAGGATCTGCTCCGGCGGTTTAATCCAATCCACCGCCTTTGCCTCGTTTGCCCAAAAAGCCAGCGGGTCCGCCTGCCAGTTTCCATACACATCCGCATAGCTTGTCATAAGCCACTCCTCTTCTCGTCACAGCCTTATCTGAATGCAAGGGCTTCGGATGTGCAAGTGCACTCAAATTGGGAATGCCGTCTTACTCGGAAATAAGACGGCCCCCGATAAAGCCTCCCGCAGATTGCGAAAACCTATATCCAAAAGAGAAATGCTTCACCATATGCGATGGTGTCACATAAAAAACAAGCGTTCTAAGGCATCTCAAGACGTGCCAGCAATGCTTTTGCCGCTGCCTGCTCCGCCTGACGTTTAGACCCTGCCGTCGCGCGTTCGGCCTCGCCATTGTCCAGCCTTGCCTCGATGGTGAATTGCGGTGCATGGTCAGGCCCGCTGCGTGCCTGCTCGACGTAGTCCGGCGGCGCAAAGCCGCGCGCTTGTGCCCATTCCTGAAGCGCGGTCTTTGGATCACGCGCATCGAACTCAACCATCTTGATCCGCACCCCCCAAAGACGCAGCACAAGCGCCTTTGCAGCCTCAAACCCGGCATCGCGATAGACTGCTGCAATCACCGCCTCCATGGCGTCGCCCAGCAAAGCCTGCTTGCGTCGCCCACCCGAGAGCATCTCGGACCGCCCCAATTTTAGCACAGCGCCCAGATCAATCTCCTTGGCCACATCCGCACAGGTCTCTTTGCGCACTAAAGCATTATAGCGCGGAGCAAGCTGCCCTTCGGCGGCATCTCGGTCGTCGTCCAGCAAGGCCTCGGCCATCACCAGACCAAGCACCCGGTCGCCTAGAAACTCTAGTCGTTGATTATCTTCGCGATTGGCTGTCGTCATTGATCCATGCGTCACCGCGCGCACCAATAGCTCAGGACGCTGAAACTCATGACCAAGCCGCGTCTGAAACGCCTTCAGCTCGGCCGAGAGTTTCATTCAAGCTTCTCGAAAAAGCGGTCGCCACGCCAGGTCCAGAAGAACAGCATGGACCGACCCGCCGATGAAAAGATCACCCGATCCGCGCGGCCAATCAGATTCTCAAATGGCACATAGCCCACACCCTGCGCGGTTAAAGGCGCACGCGAGTCAGTTGAATTGTCCCTATTATCACCCATGAAGAAGTAATGGCCCTCCGGCACGACAAAAACACCCGTATTGTCGTAACGCTGATTGGTGATGTTCAGGATGTTGTGCTTGTGACCGTTAGGCAGCGTCTCAATATATCGCGGTTTTTCGCAAATCGCCCCAAACCCAACCGCGCCATTGGCACATTGCGGCGTCCGGCGAAGTGGCCCCTGACGCTCCATGACTTCCTTGAATACGCCGGCCTCTTCTATGGGTAGAACCTCATCATTGATGATCAGGCGGCCGTCTTTCATCTGAATCTTGTCGCCCGGAAGCCCGACCACGCGTTTGATGAAATCCGTGCCATGCACCGAATGGCGAAAGACGATAATATCACCGCGTTCCGGCTCACTACCCCAGAGCCGTGTATTGTCCCCGTCCAGAAACGCGCACAGCTTTTGAGCATCAATGTTAATCGCACCTAACCGGATGTTCGGGCAGGATGCATAGGAGTAACCATAAGCCATCTTGTTGACGAAAAGAAAATCGCCGATCAGCAGCGTGTCTTTCATCGATCCCGACGGAATCCAGAACGGCTGAAAAAAGATCGTGCGGAAAATTGCGGCCACCACCAAAGCCCAAAAAATGGTCTTAATTGTCTCCCAGATCGCGCTCGATTTCTTGGCTTCAGTGGCCATGTCTTTCTCCAATGCCTCTCGGGGCTACATGCGGGGCGATGACGCAGGTGTCAAGGCGCAGGGTCGGGTTTGTCACGTCACAATCCTACCTGCCCTTCGGCGGTCTTATCTATGGTCTCATTCCTTGGGATGCGCCTCGATCACCACAAAGGCCTGCGCCCAGGGGTGATCATCCGTCAGGCTGACGTGAATGGTGGTCACATATCCCTGCGGTGTCATCTCGGCCAGCCGTTCGGCAGCCCAGCCTGTGACGCTCATTACCGGCTGGCCTGTCTCAAGGTTTTCAACCGCCATATCCTTCCACGAAATCCCCATCCGAAGGCCCGTGCCTAATGCTTTGGAACACGCCTCTTTCGCCGCCCAGCGTTTGGCATAGGTCCCTGCCACATCCTTGCGTCGTTCGGCCTTGGCCTGCTCAATGTCGGTGAAAACCCGGTTGCGAAACCGATCACCAAAGCGTTCCAGCGTGGCGGTGATACGCTCGATATTCGCCAGATCGGTGCCCACGCCCAAAATCATCTCGCCCCCTTACGCCGCAAAAAGCGGAAAGCTGACCCCAATAGCCCAGGCCAGTGCCAGCCCAAGTGCAATACCCGCCCCGGTCGGCCCGGACCTGAGCGCGCTTATCCGGCCCATATACCCAAAACTGAGGTAAAACAGAACAATCACCGGCGCGATCATGATGAGAAAGAACAACGCCTCAAAATCAAGTGCAACGGCAAACCCGAGCGAGGCAAGAAACGCCGCCCGCACCGAAACCCGTTGCACAAAAGTGGCCCCGAATGTCAGCGTGGCATCAGCCAGCATGAAAGGCACCGCGCCCAGCGCCAGGGCGGCAATGATCGCCCAGCGTTCCGGTGTGGGCCAGAAACTTGCCCCGTACCGGTCCAGCGCCAGGCCAAACACAATGATCGTCCAGAATAGCAAGAGCGCCGCGCCTGCGACGCTCGTGCGCCCGATCCGATGTTTGGCCCAAAGCAGTATCGCTAATTGAAGCGCACCAAAGATAAAGAGATGCACCATCAGATAGTCCGCCACCAGAACCGGCAGGAAATCGGTCCTGACCAAAGCCGCAACAACTGGCACCAACAGAGCCGGACCAAGAGCTGCAAGAAGAAAGACACGCCACGACAACGGCTCGGGCGTCTCTGCCTGCATAGGCACAAGCCGCGCGATGCTTGGAAAGATCAGCGTGATTGCAGCAAGCAACCCAATAAGCGCCCATCCGGTCTGCCCCGGACGTGGCGCAGTCTCACGCTGGTAAAAGTCATTGAGCCATTCCACCGCAGCCGCCCGGCCAGCGCGCGAATGCAGGATTGAAACATGCTCCACCGCCGGAGCAATCATGACCCCACGCCGTGCCGCATCGGTGGCAGTTGCGGCGGTGTTCTCGGCAAACTCCCTAAGCCCAGGCTCCCACGCGCCGGTGATGAAAAGCATGTCAGGAGGTTCTGTATCTGTCACCGCTTGAGAGAAAGCTGACAAAAGCACCAAAGGTCCGATCCCCTGGGTCTCGCGCGCCACGCGGATCAGGATATCGGTCGCCATCGAATGCCCCAGAAGCGCCACCGGCGTATCGCCTTGCCGCGCCGCGTCGATCACCTCTTGCGTCTGCACCATCAAAAGCTGCGTTGTGCCGTCAATCGCCGTCACATCCCCGGACATTGGCGCACGGTGCTCCCCGTGCCCCTGGAAATCAAAGGCAAAGACACGATACCCTGCCTGCGCCAGCAAAAGCGTATAGCCCTGCATCATCTGTCGTGACCCGGCAAACCCATGCGCCACGACAACCACAGGCGCGTCCAACGCACCTTGCATCACCGTGACCGGTGTATCGCCCACATGGATATGCTCAATCTCGACCCCAAGCCGGGCCCGTTCCAGCGTCCAGATACTCCAGACCAAAAGAACCAGCGCGCCGACCAAGCTCCATCTATGCCACCGGATGTTCAACGCCGTGGCACCGAAACTAATCCGCCTTGTCGCGGTTTTGCATCAGGCTAAGCTGATTTCCCGCCCCCAGCGAATAGAAGAACCGGTTGGCAATAAAATAGCCCAGTGCATAGAGGCCCAGAAGGATCAAAAACTGCTTCGACAAAACCGGCGCAATCGCCAGCTTGGCAAATTCCGGCGCCACAGCGGGTCCCGAATAGGCCAGCCCGAGATTCAGCGTCAAAGCCACCCCTGTTGCGACAATCGCAAACTGCCACGCCTGCGCGCCACGCGGAACAATTCTTTGCTGTTTTGCCACCTGCTGCCCTTCAACCAGGGCGGCAATCATGGCTGGCACCATGAGTTGCGCGGCGGACCCCAAAGTCGTACCCTGCTCGGCGTTTAGCCAAAGTACCAGTTGCGCGACGCCAACGGCCACGGCCAGAAACACCAGCGCATAGCGCAGCCAGATCATCCTGCAGGCCTAAGCGGCTCGCCCCGCGCCTCATCCATAATCCGGCGCATTTCATGGATCGCCGGAGCCAGGCCACGGAAAATCGCCTCACCGATAATGAAATGTCCGATGTTGAGCTCCATCACCTCAGGAAACGCCGCTACCGGCGATACCGTATCGTAGGTCAGCCCATGTCCGGCATGCACCTCAAGCCCCAGCGAATGCGCATAGGCCGACATTTCGCGCAGGCTTTTGAGTTCTGCATCGCGGTCGTCAAACCGCCCCTCTGCATGCGCATCACAATAGGCGCCGGTGTGCAATTCAATCACCTGCGCTCCGATCCGGTTCGCTGCATCAATCTGTTTGGCATCGGCGGCGATAAAAATCGAAACGCGGCACCCCGCCTCACGCAACGGCCCTATGAAATGCGCCAGCTTGTTTTCCTCACGCGCCACTTCCAGTCCACCTTCGGTGGTGCGTTCTTCGCGCTTTTCAGGCACGATGCACACCGCATGCGGCTTATGCCGCAGGGCAATGGCCTGCATCTCATCGGTTGCAGCCATCTCAAAATTGAGCGGCACGTCCAATGCGGCCATCAGCCCGTCAATGTCGGCATCCGAGATGTGCCGCCGGTCTTCGCGCAGATGCGCTGTGATCCCATCTGCCCCGGCCTCCTCGGCCAGTTTCGCCGCCCGGATTGGATCGGGATAATCCCCGCCGCGCGCATTCCGCACCGTGGCGACATGGTCGATATTCACACCCAATCGTAAATCTCCAGCGGATGACATGGCACTCTCCTTGTCCTGCGTCTTACTTTTCAGCCAAATCTAGTGCGATTTTTCCGAACCGTCAGCCGAAAGCGCATTCCACAAAAGGTTTGCACGCATTCACGAATTTGGTCCACCCGAGACACCACTATCCTTGGCCTTGGATTTCGCCTTCTTCTCCACCGCCTTTTCCTTCAAAGCAGTCAGTTTTTCCTTGATCCGCCCCTTACGACGGTTCTGGTAGGCCTGAATCACCGGAAGGCTCAGATAATAGGCCACAAACCCAGCTATAAGACCGGGGAGAATACCGCCAACCATGTAGGGAAAGAAGACCTCATCATAGAATATTTCAAGCCGCGTCCAATCCGCCCGTGCATCGGTAAATATCGCCCAGATATTATCTTTGAGATCCCGCCCCGCATCAACAAACTTCGCCCCCAGCGTGCCGTGTTCTTCGAACTCTGGCACATTGCGTATGCCCAAAAGGAAATACCCGGTCTGAAGCGAAGACGCTCCAATCGCCAGAAATGTGAGCGGATTTCCGACAAAAGTCGCCAGAAGAGCGGCGACTATGTTGCCCCGCATGATCCACGCCAGTCCGGCGGCGAGAAAAAAGTGCAAGCCAAAAAAGGGGGAAAAGGTTACGAAAACGCCTGAAAAAATACCCCGAGCGATCCGATGCGGCGGGTCTGGTAAACGCCGCACACGATGCTTGACGTATTGAAAGGCACGCGACCAGCCGCTCTTGGGCCACAAAAAATGCAATGTGGCCTTCCACCAGGGCAGCTTGTCTCGGCGCTTAAAGACCACTGGAAGCGGCTCCTGTTACTCGTTCTTACCAGGCTCTGACCCGTTGCTCATGCCCAAGGCGATGTCTCGGAACCGCTCAACAGCGGCCACATCACTCTCAGCTTCCACAACAGAAATCACCCCGTGCAGGTGTTCTGCGTCTCGTAGCTCCACGTCAACCATCAGCCTGTAAAAATCCGGTTTCCGATCTATGAATGTCAAGTCAGAGATATTGGCCTTCTGCTCTCCGATCAACGTGCAAATCCGCCCAAGCACGCCTGCATCGTTGCCAATCGTCACATCCAGCGTTACGTCATAGACCGCCGGATGTCGTCCACCGTGCCAGTGCAGATCCACCCAGCGTTCCGGTTGTTCTTCAAACGACTGCAGCGTTTCACAGTCAATTGCGTGCACAACCACGCCTTTGCCACGATAGGTGATCCCGACAATGCGCTCGCCCGGCAAGGGCTGACAACAGGGCGCGCGATCAAAACGCTGATCCGGCGCAAGACCAATCACCGCGCGGTCCCAACGCACCTCGGCCCCTGTGCCCGGCGACAGATCGGGATAGACCGCGTTCAAAACTTGTTGAGCGGTCAATTCAGCACTGCCAAGCCGCGCCAGAACCTCATCGTGGTTTTTCAAACGAAGCGTTTTGGCCGCTCGTTCCAATGCCTTGTCCGTGGGTTTCTTGCCAACATGCTCAAAGGCGGCGCGCGCCAGCTCGCGCCCAAGCCGGATGTACCGATCCCGGTCCAACTCACGCAAGGCCCGCCGAATTGCCGCACGCGCCTTACCTGTTGTAGCGATATCCAACCAGGTCGCCTGCGGGGTCTGACCATCAGCGGTAATCACATCCACCGATTGCCCGTTCTTGATCCGCGTCCAAAGCGGCACCCGCATTCCGTCCACCTTAGCGCCTACACAGGCATTGCCGATCCGCGTGTGAATCGCATAGGCAAAA
>JBCAZO010000132.1:0-6740 GCA_038532975.1 Pseudomonadota bacterium | reverse complement strand
ATCCTGGCATTTCCCTCGATGCTGCGGTCGAAGCCCATTTTTCCGCAATTCACCGTAGATAAGGTCTTTTCGAAACTGACTATTCGTTAGTTTTCAGGTTTGCGCTTAAGGCGAATTGCGGAAAAATGGGCTTCGACCGCAGCATCGAGGGAAATGCCAGGATGTCCAATTCGAGCTGTTGTAAATCTGCTTTGAGTCCGCTTTCAGCACTTCACCGTCGCTCGATCACCGTGCAGCATGTGGTATTCTGGACTCTCAGCCGACTTTGCCAGATTGTTCCAAGACGAGGCACCAAGATCAGACACACCGCCCCAAATGAAAGGGGGCCGTTGGTTCGGCCCCTCAGTCAGTCCTGCCAGTGTTCGGAAAATACCAGTGTTCGAAAAAATCAGTGTCGTATTCGAGATCGCGCAGGCTCTGTCGGCCTCGCTTCATCCAATGCGCATATCATTAGGGTTGTCAGCGCGAGTGCAGTACCGAGACATCCAATAACCATTCAAAGCCATCCTGCGCGAGTTCGGGCAGCTTGCCCGCGACTTTCAGCCTGATTTGAGGCCCGCGTCGCCCGGCTGTCTCCCCGCTTTCAAAAGGTATAGGCGAAGTGATTCGAATCGGTCAACAGAAACTGATTTGCAAGGTCTGAGAATGTGGTCGGGCGCGCTTCGACCTCGAATGGACTGGCCTGATTGCGGTTTGCACTGGTGCATCGTTCAGAGCGGTAATCCGGCCACTTGGGCGAAATCGCTTGAGGCAAGTGCTGCGCGCGGCTAAGTCCATCCTTCAAAGGAGTTTGGGCATGAGCCTCAATACATTCGGACATCTCTTTCGCGTCACCACATGGGGCGAAAGCCACGGGCCTGCTCTGGGTGCGACAGTGGATGGCTGTCCGCCGGGTGTGGCTGTGGATGAGGCTTTTATCCAGACGTTTCTCGACAAGCGCCGCCCGGGTCAGAGCAAGTTCACCACCCAACGTAAAGAGGCGGATGCGGTGAAGATCCTGTCAGGCGTGTTTGAGGGTCAGACGACCGGCACACCGGTGCAGTTGATGATCGAGAACACCGACCAGCGCAGCAAGGATTATGGCGACATTGCCCAGACCTTTCGGCCTGGCCATGCCGATATCACTTATCACCAGAAATACGGCATCCGCGACTATCGAGGCGGCGGGCGCAGTTCGGCGCGGGAAACCGCGGCGCGCGTCGCGGCAGGCGGTTTGGCGCGCGCGGCTCTGCGAGATTTGGCTCCGGGTCTTGAGATCAAAGGGTATATGACCCGTATGGGAGAGGTCTCAATTGACCGGGACCGGATCGACTTGGCTGAAATCGATCAAAACGATTTCTTCCTGCCTGATGTCAAGGCGGTGCCTGAATGGGAAAGCTACTTGCAGGACATTCGCAAGGCGCAAAACTCGGTCGGGGCCGAGATCGAGGTGGTGTGTCGTGGCGCACCGGTGGGTCTGGGCGCGCCAGTCTACGGCAAACTGGATACCGATCTGGCCTCGGCGATGATGTCGATCAATGCGGTGAAAGGCGTTGAGATTGGTGAAGGCATGGCGGCCGCGCGTCTCAAGGGGACCGACAATGCCGATGAGATTTTTATGGGTGCGGACGGGCCTGAATACAGTTCAAATCATGCGGGTGGAATTTTGGGCGGTATCTCAACCGGGCAGGATATTGTTGTGCGCTTTGCGGTCAAGCCGACCTCGTCGATCCTCACGCCGCGCAAATCCATTCGCATGGACGGCAGTGCCACCGAAGTTGTCACCAAGGGTCGCCATGACCCCTGCGTCGGTATCCGCGCCGTGCCTGTCGGAGAGGCGATGATGGCCTGTGTGATCCTGGATCATCTGCTGTTGCATCGCGGTCAGGTCCGGGACGGTCCGCGTGGTGTGATCGGGTAGGACGCGGAATTTTGGGAAAATCCCGATGCCTCCGGCGGGGGTATTTCAAACAAGAAAGAAACGGGTTTTCAATCTGACTTTGTCTGTCGCGACACTTGAACCGCGAGAATGCCAAGGGTCACGATGATCACGCCGATGATGTCCCACATGCGGAGCGCTTCTCCCAGGATCAGCGCGGCGATGGTGACGCCGAGAAACGGGTTGAGAAAGTGGAACGTGGCCGCTTTGATAGCGCCGATGCGGTTGACGAGCCAGAACCACGCCAGGGTCGCGGCGAGGCCGGGAATGAGCGTGGTGTAAGCAAAGGCGGCAATCAACTGCCACGACCATGCGATTTCGATGGTTTCGGTGGCGGCCCCAACGATGCCCAGAACCGTGCTGCCCACCAGCATCTGTAGCCCCACGATCATCAGGAAGTTTCCACCTGATGTGGCCCCGCGCACAGACAAGGTGGCAAAGGTCAGCGCAATGACCCCGGCCACACAGAGCGCAATGCCATAGAGATCCGCACCGCCTTGCAGACGAGACCCCATGATAATGCCGACGCCGATCACGCCCGCGACCAGACCCGCAAAGCCAAGAGCACCGATGCGTTCGCCAAAGATGGACCAGCTGGCCAACCCGACCAGCAGCGGCATGGTGGAGGCGATGATGGCCGCGAGTGAGGCTTCGACCGTTTGCATGGCGACAAAGTTTAGGCCGAGATACAGCGCGTTCTGACAAATGCCGAAGATGATCGTGGCGCGCCACTGCGCCGGAGTTAGGCGCCAGCTTTGACCCAAGGCATGGGCGATGAGCACTCCGAGAAGACCTGAGATGAGGAACCGCAATGCAAGTGCACTCACAGGGGGCGCTGCGGCGACGATGATACGGGCGGAGGTGAAGGCGCTTGACCACATGACCGCAAAGGCCAGCCCCATCAGAATTGCACGCACATCCATATCACAGGTCCAAAATCAAAAGGGCCGCCTCTGGGGCGACCCTTTCGGAAAATTCTGATGTTTACAAGATCAGCCGTTCACGCTGTCTTTCAGCGCTTTTGCGATGGTCATCTTGACGACCTTGTCAGCTTCCTTGTGGATCTGCTCACCGGTGGCAGGGTTGCGCACCATACGTGCGGGGCGCTCGCGGCAATAGATTTTGCCGACACCTGGAAGTGTCACAGCGCCACCGCCCGATACTTCGCGGGTGATGATCGAGATAAGTGAATCCAGTGCGCCGCTTGCGGATTTCTTGTCGCTGCCCATTTCCTCGGCCAGGGCCGTCACGAGCTGTGTCTTGGTCATTGGTTTTGCCATTTTCTGGTCTCCTTCAACTGCCCGTTTCTTGGGCCTCCTGCCGCAGATTTAACTGCATCTTGTGGGCGAACACAACAAATAGTGTAAGAAAATAAGGTTTTTCGGCGGGTTTTGGGGTGTTTTTCGGGGGTAAATTGCCCATCGAACGGCAGTTTTAGGCCTGAATGCGTAAAATCCCTTTGTCGTGCCAAATCTGCTCGAATGGCGAATCATGGCCAAAAGCCTTGTTTTTCTGGGTTTAGCACGTCGGTACAATGTCGGTATCGCGTCGGTAGAGCATCGGTGCAAGATCGGCAGAGCGCGTGCGCGGAGGAGCCTGTTTGTTGCATGGCATTCGTGGCGATATGACGACATCGACATAGAACATGCCAATCGCAAAAGTGATCCCATGGCGTTTTGGAGCCAAGACTGTATCGTCGGCGAAGTTTGACGAGAGAGGGCAGCAAAATGGCAGAAAAGCCATTTGATCAGGCGAAACTTCCGAGGCGTATTGCCGTTGTTGGCCCTGTGCCGCCCATTCGCAGCGGGGTTGCGCGCCACACTGCTGCCGTCGCCTTTGCATTGGCGCAAAACGATCACGTTGAACTCAGGACATGGTCCTTCCGGCGGCAATATCCGAATTGGCTATATCCAGGCGAGTCGGAGGTAGCAGAGGATGCGCAAGCGCCCGAAGGGCTGAATGTCACCTGGTCTCTGGACGGCATCAACCCGCAAAGCTGGCACAAAACAGCGAGGGACATCCGGGCCTGGCGACCTAACCTTGTGATTTTGCCAGCATGGACATTTTTCCTGGCTCCCGCGCTTGGCTGGGTGGCCAGAGACCTCAGGCGTGCTGGCGTCGAGTGTTGCGTCATTGTCCACAACGCCTTTGACCACGAGGACCATAATGGAACGGGCTGGAAAGCCCGGCTCAGCCTTTGGCAACTGGCACAGGCGGATCGCTACGTGACACATAATGAGGCAATCGCAAAAACGCTTGAAAATCATAAGCCCGGTATTCCCGTTCGGGTGTTCCCGCATCCGACCTTTGACGACTTCCCGGATCCAGTCGGATCGCTCCCGCGAGAGGCGGGCCTGGAGCTTTTGTTTTTTGGGCTTGTGCGCCCCTATAAAGGGCTGGACCTGGCAATTGAGGCATTGGCGCGCAGTGGTCGACGGGATCTCAGACTGACAATCGCCGGGGAGTTTTGGCAAGGTTTGGAAGAGACACGACAAGACATCTCACGGCTTGGGATTGGGGATCAGGTTGAGCTGATCCCACGCCATGTCAGCGATGCGGAAACAGCAGAGCTTTTTGACCGGGCTGATGTTGTCCTGTTGCCGTACCGTTCGGTGACGGCATCGGGTGTCATCCCGGTCGCCTATCGCTACGGCCGTGCGGTGATTGCCAGCGATTTGCCGGGGTTTTCATCGGTCGTCAAACAAGGCGAGACCGGCTGGCTGGTGCCGTCTGAGGATATCGATGCGCTGTCGGCTATCCTGCGAGGTTTAGATCGTTCCAAGACAGAGGCTGCGGGGGAAAAAGCGCTTAAGCTCAGCGCTGAATTGAGCTGGGAAAGGTTTGCAGAACTCGTGCTTGGCAGTGACCTGGTTGCCAGCAGCGGAGCAAAGGCAGGGCCGGCTTGACCCGGACTGGTTTGTCGACACGCCTCGAATTGCTCCGGTGTCGGTTCTGTCTTATCTTGCGCAACATTGAGCGGGAAAAGAGCGGTAGAAAACAATGAAACGCCGATTGGCGAGATTTATACGCAGCAAGGTGTCCAACCCGGAAATCTATGGATTGATGCGCAGCGCAATGCTGCTTTGGCAACGCGTATTGCGCCGGCCGGACGAGCCGGACCTTCGGCTGTTGGCGCGTGTGCCGGAGCAGCCCGGAGAGCTTGTGCTCGACATAGGGGCCAATGGTGGTCAAAGCGCGATGGCGCTTTCCTTTCTGCGACCGAAGGCGCAGATTCTGTCTTATGAACCGCTTCCGATGCTTTGGCCTGAATTGAAGCGGGTGCGGCGGTTCATCGGCAAACGGTTCGATTTTCGTCGTTACGGTCTGGGCACATCCCAGGCAAGTGCAACGATCTACGTTCCTGTGGCTGGCCGTCTTCCGATTACCACGCGTGCATCATTGCTTGAAGAAGAAGCACGAAGCCAATGCGCTCAGTTGGCGCGCGAAACCGGTTTGGAAACTTCGATCAGCCAGGTGGATATCGAAATTCGAAAAGGCGACGATGAGGGGCTTGCGCCGCTTGCAATCAAGCTTGATGTCGAAGGGGCAGAGCGCTTGGTGTTGGATGGCCTTGCACAGACAATCGACACGCATCGGCCTGTTATGCTGATCGAATATAGCGACTCTTTCGATGCCTGTGCCGCTTATTTTTCAGACAGGGACTACACAATCTATGTCGGCGAAGACCGAGGTGATGGCACCCTGATCTGCCCCGACCTGTCAAATCGAAACTGGATTGCCGCACCAAGCGAGCAGGCGCATCTGTTCGCCACCTGATCTTTGCAGCTTCACAAAAACGCTGTCTCATCAAAGCTGCGCAATTTACGACTGTGGATGCGTTCCAATGGCATTTTGCGCAGGTGTTCCATGGCGCGTATGCCGATCATGAGGTGGCGGGAGACCTGGGTCTTGTAAAAATCTGAGGCCATGCCGGGGAGTTTCAGTTCGCCGTGCAATGGTTTGTCTGACACACAAAGAAGCGTGCCATAGGGCACCCGGAAGCGGAACCCGTTGGCGGCGATGGTGGCACTTTCCATGTCAAGCGCGATGGCGCGCGATTGGCTTAGCCGCTGCACCGGGCCGGATTGGTCGCGCAGCTCCCAGTTACGGTTGTCAAAGCTGGCCACGGTCCCAGTGCGCATGACGCGCTTGAGGTCATAACCTTCCAGCTCGGTCTCCGATGCCACGGCCTGCTCCAGAGCAATCTGGATTTCAGCCAGCGCAGGGATCGGCACCCAGGCAGGCAGGTCATCGTCGAGCACGCCATCTTCTCGTAGGTAGGCATGGGCGAGGACGAAATCCCCCAGGGATTGCGAATTGCGCAGGCCCGCGCAGTGGCCAACCATGATCCAGGCATGAGGGCGCAGCACCGCGATGTGATCCGTGGCGGTTTTAGCATTTGATGGTCCCACACCGATATTCACCAGGCTGATCCCGCTGCCATCGGCCCGGGTCAGGTGATAGCTCGGCATTTGCGGGAGTTTTGACGTAGGCTTTAGCGGCGCGTCTGCGTCGGTGATCATGGCATTGCCGGGACCTACAAAGCTTTGATACCCGCTCTCCGGGTCGGCCAGCATGTGGCGGGCATAGGCCTCGAACTCGGCCACGTAGAACTGATAGTTTGTAAACAGAACGTGGTTCTGAAAATGGCCGGGATCTGTTGCGGTGTAATGTGTCAGCCGCGCCAGCGAATAGTCCACCCGCTGTGCCGTAAACGGCGCAAGTGCGCCGGGCTGATCATCGCTTGGCACACGGGTTCCGTTCACAATGTCATCATTGGTGCTCGACAGCTCCGGGACGTCGAAATAGTCACGCAAGGTGA
>JBCAZO010000131.1:0-6785 GCA_038532975.1 Pseudomonadota bacterium | reverse complement strand
CGGTCGAGGCGGAACCCGGCCTTCTGACACGTCTCTCCGCCCTGCCTCGCCCCATTTCCAGCAAGTCCGCAAAGCAGCTTAAACCGCTTTTGGCAAAGCTGCGGGATCGCGCGTCGAGCTAGGTGTCAAATTGGGAATTCCCTCTTGTGATCGTCGCGAAAACGGGTATGTAAGCCCAATCGTCGGGCTATGGCGCAGCCTGGTAGCGCGTCCGTCTGGGGGACGGAAGGTCGCAGGTTCAAGTCCTGCTAGCCCGACCATTCTCAAATCGCCCGCCCACGCCACGGGGCGGGTGTTTTCATGAGAGGAAGGCGGCGATGAAAACCGGCGTTTTGTCAGACCGCCAGATCAAAGAGATGATCACATCCGGTGCGATTTCCTCTGCGGCCCCTATTTTGAATGATCAGATTCAACCTGCATCACTTGATTTGAGGCTCGCCGACAAAGCGTATCGCGTGCGGGCGTCGTTCCTTCCCGGCAAGGATGCGACAGTCGAGCAACGGCTTAATGATCTGACAATGCATACAATTCCTTTGACAGGCGGGGCCGTTCTGGAAAAAGGCTGCGTCTATGTTGTGCCGCTGATGGAGCGGCTGACCCTGCCCCAAGGCATGACCGCCGCTGCCAGCGCCAAAAGCTCGATTGGCCGGATTGACCTGATGACCCGGATCATCACCGATCAGGGTATTGAATTTGACCGCGTGCAGGACGGCTATGACGGCCCGCTCTTTGCGGAACTGTGCCCACAGAGCTTTTCGGTGGTGGTTCAGCCCGGTCAATTGCTCACGCAGGTGATTTTCCGTCAGGGCAAAACCATGCTGAGCGATGATGAATTGCGGACTGTGCATCGCGACACCCCGATCGTGTCAGGCGATCCGGTTATCTCGGACGGTCTGGGTTTTTCCGTCGACCTGCAGCCCAGCGAGGGCAATCTTGTCGGTTATCGCGCCAAACGGCACACCGGCGTGCTCGATCTTGCAAAACTGGGGCATTACAACCCTGCTGAGTATTGGGAAGAGGTGCGCACAGAGGATGGGCATATTATCCTTGATCCCGGCGCGTTCTACATTCTTGTCAGCCGAGAGGCGATTGCCATCCCGCCGAATTATGCCGCCGAAATGGCGCCTTACCTGGCCATGGTCGGCGAATTTCGGGTGCATTATGCAGGGTTTTTCGACCCCGGTTTCGGTTATGACGCAGCAGGCGGCGCAGGCTCGCGCGGCGTGCTAGAAGTGCGCTGCCACGAGGCGCCCTTTGTGCTCGAACATGGTCAAGTCGTTGGGCGACTGGTGTATGAGCGTATGTCAGAGACCCCGGAACAGCTTTATGGCGCTGGTATTTCATCGAATTACCAGGGTCAGGGTCTCAAATTGTCAAAGCATTTCAAGTCTTAAAACCGACCCATGCGGCGTGTGACGCGCATGGCTTGCTTTGTGCGCTTCATGGTCTCCGCGGTATCTACAGGCTGCCCTGTCTCAGCAGGCGCCTTTCCCTTGCTCATGCGCTTTCCGACCGCATCCATACCGGCATTCACACCCGACCGAAGCACGCGGCGCATGACCATGCGGACAACCATATTGATGATCTGATTGGCGTTCATTGCGCCCTCCTCATCTGCCTCATGGTGATAGATATAACATGAAATCATGTAATTTTCAGGGCGAAGACAAGAAATTCACATCTGCGACGCAGTTGTATCAATCCTCGAAGAGCTCACTTTGCCCTTCTTCGATCTGCTCTTCTGCATCGACATCACCTTCTCCCAGCTGAGGCATTTGATCAGGCGGCAGACGGTTTTCCAAAAGCCCCGCAGCGCGAAGTTCCTTGAGCCCCGGCAGATCTCGGGCACTTTCAAGGCCAAAATGGTCAAGGAAAGTCGGCGTGACAACGAAAGTCACGGGCCGACCGGGTGTCATCTTGCGACGGCCAAACCGGATCCATTCCATCTCCAGAAGCTGGTCCACCGTACCGCGGCTGATGCTGACACCTCGGATTTCCTCAATTTCGGCGCGTGTCACCGGCTGATGATAAGCGATAATGGCCAAGGTTTCGATCGCCGCACGGCTAAGTTTGCGGGTTTCCGTTGTTTCCTTTTGCATCAGGAAGGCAAGGTCGGAGGCCGTGCGCAACGCCCAGGCATCCCCGACCTTGACCAGATGCACGCCACGTCCTTCATACCGTTTACGAAGATGAACAAGCGCCTCGGCGGCATCGCAGCCATGCGGCATGCGTGCTTCCAGCTCACGAACAGTGACCGGTTCAGCAGAAGCAAACAGGATGGCCTCGCACATACGTTCCTGTTCGGCCATTGGCGGGGCTTCGAACAGGCTTTCTTCTTGATCTTCAATCTCTTCTGCCATGCCCTTAATCCCTTCGCCGCAGCTCAAGCGGCGCATAAACTTCGGCTTGCCGCAACTCGACCTTGCCCTCTTTAGCAAGCTCAAGCGCCGCCGCAAAGGTCGAGGCGGTGGCAGAGCGCCGACGCGTTGGATCGGTGACAAACCCATCGGGCAGATAGCTGGCGATATCGGTCCAGGTGCCGGCAAAGCCAATCAATCCGCGCATCCGGTCAAGCGCCTGCTCCAGTGTGAACACGGCATCGCGATCAAAGGCATAGGGACGAAATTCGTCCTTGGTACGGATGCGCGCATAGCCTTGCATCAGATCCAGCAGCGTCGCGGTATACTGCACCTTGCGCACGCGCGTCACGGTTTCAGGAATACCTCGGGCAAAGAATTCCCGCCCCAGCCGGTCGCGCGCCATCAGCTTGGCGGCGGCATCGCGCATGGCCTGCAGTCGCTCAAGCTGGAACGCCAGATGGGCGGCCAGTTCTTCGCCGGAAGGCCCCTCTTCCGTGGGATCAGGCGGGAGGAGAAGCCGCGACTTCAAAAACGCCAGCCACGCCGCCATCACAAGGTAATCCGCCGCCAATTCCAGCCGCAGAGCCTTGGCGCGTTCCACAAAGGCCAGGTATTGCTGTGCCAGCTCAAGTATTGAGATTTTGCGCAGATCGACCTTTTGCGTGCGTCCCAACGTCAGCAACAGGTCCAACGGGCCTTCAAACCCGTCGACATCCACAATCAGCGCCTCGGCGACCATGCGGTCGGCGACACTCTCCGGTCGTCCAAACTCTTCGAAGTCGTCGTCTGACATATCTGCCCTTAGCCTTTCAGCAGTTGGGCCAGCTTTGCCTCCAGCGCGGGAATGTCAACCTCATTAGGGGTCTGACGCGCCGCAAGCGCATGTTCTGCGCGGGTGAGCGCCGTGCCGCTCAACGTGCCCGACGCCTCCGCCACCTGCCACGCCTCCTCTAGGTCGCCGTTGCAATGCAGAACAACATCGCACCCTGCCGCGATGGCCTGAGCGCTGAGGTCATGGATACTTCCGCTGAGCGCTTTCATGGAAATATCATCGGTCATGATCAGACCGTCAAAGCCGATACGCTCCCGGATCAGGCGCATAACGGGTGATGAAAGCGTCGCTGCCGCCGTGTCGCAGGCTGAATAGACCAGATGCGCCGTCATCCCCATGGGCAACGTACTCAACTCACGGAACGGCGCAAAATCAATCTCGTCCAAATCGTCCAAAGCCGCGTCCACCTGCGGCAAGTCAAAGTGGCTATCGACCGTGGCCCGGCCATGCCCCGGCATGTGTTTGACCACTGGCAATACGCCACCGTCCAGCAAACCCTGCGCCACCGCATGGCCTACAGCCGCAACCAAATGGGGATTTTCCCCGTAACATCTGTTTCTTAGGAAGGGATGCGTGTCGGGGCCTGCAACATCCACAAGCGGCGCGCAATTTGCATCAATGCCAAGAGTGTAGAGTTCATGTGCAATGATGCGATAGCGCGCATACATCGCCTCTTCGGCCTTTTCGCCTGCTAGCTGCACCTGTTCCAGCGCAGGGAGCCAGTCGCGCCAAATGGGACCGGTCAGGCGTTGAACCCGTCCGCCTTCCTGATCAATGAGAATTGGGGCGTTGTGACCTGCCGCCTCTCTCAGGTCAGAACAAAGCGCGCGCAGTTGATCGGGCGTGTCCACATTGCGGGCAAAGAGGATGAATCCAAAGGGCCGTGATTGGCGAAAGAATACACGTTCTTCTTGGCTCAGTTCAGTGTCACCAACCCCTAGAATACACGCGCCATATGCGCTCAACGGGTCACCACGGGGATACACTCAGCGTTTTCTGCCACTAGTGCGGAGCAGAACCGGCGCGCGTCGTTCAGATCGGCAAACCCCATGGCCCGCAAACGGTAAAACGTGCGTCCGCCGCTTTGGGCGCGCTGTATAACCTGTTGTTTATCGCCGAGATATTCTGAAAATTGACCAGAGAGCCGCGTCCATTCCTGTGCTGCCACCTCGGCGCTTTCATAGGCGCCCAGCTGCGCCAGCCGTGTCCCTGCCGGGATGGCGGATGCGTCGACCAAAGCCGATGTGGAATTTGCCGAAGCGGTGGCAACGCTCGCCGCGACAGCTTCGGCAACCGAGTCGGTTGAGGCGGCAACGCGTGTCGGGCGCAATTGCGGACGTAAAGAGCGGCCCAATCCTTCGGTGACAGGCGTTTCTTCCGCCACGTCCTCTGTGGCCGGCGCTGTTTCGGTCTGCGGCAGCGCTTCAACCTCTGGGGCCGGTTGCAATTCGGCCAGAGGCTCCACGCCTTCTGCCAAACGGTCAACCAACTCCAGCGCAGCCACCTCAGTGTTTGCTTCGATTTGTGCCACAGGTTCTGAAACCGTGGTCTCCTCAGCCGCAGCGGCCTGTTCGGCCACTTCATTGGCAACTGTGGCCACCTGAGGCGTGTCCTCAAGGCTCAGTTCCAGTGGCTCGGGCGCAAGAACAAGCCGGTCCGCCGGGTCCGCCGCAGTGCCCACCGCCGCCACGTCGTTGACGGCCAGTCCCTGATGCTGAATTTCCGCGCCTCCTGGATCTTGCGGCTGTACCCGCAACGGCCCTTCGGCAGCTTTGATCACCGGCACGCCACTAACGTCACGGACCAAAAGCTTGTAACCCCAAACACCAATGCCCACCACCAGCGCCAGCGATATCGCGGCCCCGGCCATGTTGGCAATCGTTTGTAAATTCACCCGTTGCTCAGACACAGCCCCCGGCTGCACTGTCATCTGTGCCATGTTTCGCCTCTTTGTCTCTCCGGCGAATACATGCCCGCCGGTTTGTCCACTGCTCTCCCCGGCGATATTTTGTCGATGTCAGCGCATCTCTTCTGCCGGAGTTACCCCCAGAATACCAAGACCAGCAGAAATAACAACGGTTACGGCCCGTGCGAGAGCAATTTTTGCTTGTGATGCAGCGGGATCATCCGCGTCCAAGAACCTGAGCTCCGGTTTGTCATTGCCCCGGTTCCAGAGCGCGTGCAATTCGCTGGCCAGATCATAGAGGTAAAACGCCACGCGATGCGGCTCGTTCGTGCGGCCAGCGATTTCCACCAGACGCGGCCATTCGGCAATCTTCTTGGCCACGGAAAGCTGCGTCTCATCTGTCAACTGCGACAGGTCCGCGCCAGCCAGCGTCGCGTCGTCAACGGCAATGCCTGCCTCCACGGCCTTGCGCAGAACCGACTTCACCCGTGCATGGGCGTATTGCACATAAAAAACAGGGTTTTCCTTGGATTGCTCCAGCACCTTGTCAAAGTCGAAATCCAGGGGCGCATCGTTCTTGCGGGTCAGCATGACAAAGCGGGTCACGTCCGCACCGACCTGATCAACCACATCGCGCAGGGTGACAAATGTCCCTGCCCGTTTGGACATTTTGAACGGTTCACCGTCTTTGAAAAGCTTCACCAGCTGCGTGAGCTTTATGTCGAGCGGCACGTTCCCATCGCTAAGCGCAGACACCGCCGCCTTCATCCGTTTCACATAGCCGCCATGATCGGCCCCAAAAACATCAATCAGCGCATCAAAACCCCGCGTGACCTTGTCATAATGATAGGCAATATCCGGCGCAAAATAGGTCCAGCTGCCATCCGACTTCTTCACCGGGCGGTCCACATCATCGCCATGCTCGGTCGATTTGAAGAGCGTTTGCTCGCGCGGCTCCCAATCCTCGGGCTTTTTGCCCTTGGGCGGCTCAAGCACGCCTTCATAGATGAGACCCTTGGATTGCAGCGCCTCCAGTGCCTGTTCAATACGGCCCGTGCCGTAGAGAGATTTTTCGCTGAAGAACACATCCATCTCAACGCCAAGCGCCTTCAGGTCTTCGCGGATAAGGTCCATCATCGCTTCGGTAGCATACTCACGCACCTCTGCCAGCCAGACGTCTTCGGGCTGATCCACATAGGCGTCACCCACCTTGTCCTTGAGGGCCGCGCCCACAGGGATCAGGTAATCGCCAGGATACGTCCCATCCTCAAATGCCACATCCTGCCCATGCGCCTCCAGGTAACGAAGGTAAACAGAACGCGCCAGCACATCGACCTGCGCACCGCCATCGTTGATGTAATATTCGCGCGTGACCTCATAGCCGACGAAATCCAAAAGGCTGGCCAATGCGTCGCCAAACACAGCGCCGCGTGTATGACCAACATGCAAAGGCCCGGTCGGGTTGGCCGAGACATATTCGACATTCACCTTTTGACCCGATCCCATGTCAGAGCGGCCAAAACTGGCACCCGCCGAAAGAGCCGCCTGAACCACCTGATGCCAAAGCTCGGGCGCAAGACGCAGGTTCAAAAACCCCGGCCCGGCCACCTCGGCGCTCAGAATAGCGTCATGCGCCCCAAGATGCCCTGCCAATGCCTCTGCAATATCGCGCGGCTTCAATCCTGCC
>JBCAZO010000130.1:0-6814 GCA_038532975.1 Pseudomonadota bacterium | reverse complement strand
CAGGGGTCTACACGTAGACCCCTGCCCCGGCGACACCCAACAGCATTTCGCGCATCACCGTTGGATAGATCACGCAGGTGTCCAGAACCGCCCTCATACCCGGAAAAACAGGGCTTTGAGGTAGCCGCTTTCGGCAAGATAGGGATGCAGCGGGTGATCCGGTCCGGCGAACCCGGTATGGACAAGGGTGGCCTCGCGCCCTGCCCGTCCAATCCCTCGGATCGAGCTTGCGCGGAACTTTTCCAAAGACGCTGCATGAGAGCAGGAACACAAGGCCAAAGCGCCATCTTCGGAAACCAAAGGCGCAGAAAGACGGGCAATCCTCTCATAAGCTCTGAGACCCGCCTCCAGCGCCTTGCGATTGGGCGCAAAGGCCGGTGGATCGCAGATCACCAGATCAAACTGCGCGCCCTCTTCGTTCAACTGCGTCAACACGTCGAAGGCATCGCCTTGGCGCGTATCAAAGCGATCAGCGACACCGGAGGCCTCTGCCCCTTTCAAGGCAAGTTCCAGAGCCGGAGCCGACCCATCTACCGCCAATGCAGATGTGGCACCAGCCTTCAAAGCGGCGAGCGCAAAGCCCCCGACATGGGCAAAGACATCCAAAACACGCGCATCTTTTGCCAGCCGCGCGGCAAAGGCATGGTTGGGGCGCTGATCAAAGAAAAGCCCAGTCTTTTGACCTCCGACAAGATCAGCCATGTATGTGGCCTCGTTCATTGGCACGTGAATGGGACCCGACGGCGCGTTTCCCACAAGGGTCTTCGAGATATCGTCCAAACCTTCCAACCCCCGTGCGCGGCCAGAGGCGTTCTTGAGGACACAGGACACACCCGTCACTTCCGTCAGCGCTTCTGTCAGCTCTGATAACAGCACGTCTGCCCAGGCGGCATTGGGCTGCACCACAGCGATATCGCCAAAGCGGTCAATGATCACGCCCGGCAAACCATCAGCTTCTGCATGGGCCAGGCGGTAATACGGCGCCTCAAATAGCTTGGAGCGGAGGGACAAGGCGCGTTCGAGTTTGGACGCAAACCACGCTTTGTCGGTCCGGGTCGAAACATCCCGGCTCAGCACCCGGGCCATGATCCGCGAGGACGGGTTCACCGCCACAAGCGCCAAAGGCGCGCGCGCTGCGTCTTCCAGAATGGCGATGCTGCCCGGTGCAATCGCCTTGGTGCGACGGTCTGTGACCAGTTCATTGTCGTAAACCCACGGCGCGCCATGTCGGATGGCGGCGGCGTTGGCTTTGGGTTTCAGACGGATCACAGGCAAAGAGGACGGTGTCATACCGTCCCCTTAAGTGGTTTGCTCGCTGGCGAAAAGATCAGATGCTGTTGAGAAAGCCCAAAACACCATGCTTGGGGGCTTTGTAGCCTTCCTGACTGGTCAGTTCGGTGCGGATGACCTTGGCCAGGTGGTCTGTAATGCGCACTTTCTGGGTTTCACCGCGCGCTTCTGCCTCCAGTGCTGCGCGCCCGCCAAAGGCCTTGAGGTCCGCCGTTACTTTATGCGGCGTATTCAGCATCTGGCCGGTTTCGGGATGACGCAGGATGAGAAGAAACTCCATGTCATGCACGCCCCCCACGGTGTAACGGGCCTTTTCGGTCAGGGCGTGAAAGCGCGTGACCTGAATGTCCATAACAACCGGCACGGTGCCTTGAGGAAGGCCACTGACACCACGGGTCATGGCCTCTTGGAAAATAGCCTGAACCTGCGCATGACGATCACCTGGCGCATCTTCACGCCACACGATGTCTGCTTTGGGCAGATAAAGATTGGCTTCGGAGACAGTCAGCGATTTCGGCACGCTGACGCGCACATCCTGTATGTTATAGGACAGTTGATGCGCCGGAACCGCGCCCGACGTCGCAGTTTGCGCAGGGGCGTTGCGGGTTGCGGTATCGACGGATGAACAGCCTGCAATGGCAAGGCCCACCACGGCCATGACGATGATACGAAAAGGTTTCATTGACCCTCCTTCGACCCCAGTTTTTTGATTGCTCGATATGCGGGGTCATGCCTCTGATCGGCACGGAGTTTCGTTAAGAATTACGGCTGATTTGCGTCAAATTTGTTGAATTACAGTGAATCTTTTGGGGCTTACATGCCTGCAAATGGTTTGTTTTTCTGTGGCTTTACCCATTGCCGCGAGGGCGTGAGCGCCACCCACCACGCCGTTTCGGCGCTTGCGCGGATTGCAGGCCTTCTTTCAAAACTTCCGTCATCGGATGATCCGGCGCATCAGGCGCATAGCGTTCCAGCAACCCCTCAATTGCAGCGCGGTGATCGGCTGTGCTCTCCATGGATAGTGCCCAATCCAGAAAGACAGACCGGCACTCACCGCCCGTGATCCCCTCAATGCGATACGCCTCTCGGATCAGGTTCTTAGGGTCCAGCGCATCCCGCGTCATGGGGTTTCATCCTTTGGTTTGCGGCTCAGGGCCGCATCGATCACATCTGCTGCGGCTGATGTCGCCTCGGACACAGCAGCCTGCAATTCGCCCAGATGCTCAAATCCCGCTTCGCGCAGCAAAAACGATTTTGCCCCTTCGCCAAGCGCATCTGTGTCAAGCGGCTTGTCACTGACCAACCGCCCCACCTGAACGATCTTCTTACAAAGCGCATAAGCCTCAGAAAGCGCCGCCCCGTCTGCGTCACTCAGCCATCCGATTGCGACACCGCTCTCCAGACCCTCTTGCACACTGCGCGCCGGATTTCCGCCCATCAGCGCCCCGGCCTGAGCAATCAGCTCGATCTCTTGCAGGCGTCCGGCCCCAAGCTTGGTGTCCCATTCGCCTTCTGGTGTTTTGGCCTCGGCAATCCGGGCGCGCATCTTGGTGATTTCTTCCAACACAGGCTCAGGCGCGCCTTTGGTCCGCAAAAGCTCCTGCCGAAAGGCTTCGATATCCGCGCTTAGGTCTTCTGGCCCTGCAATTACTTTGGCCCGCGTCAGAGCAAGATGCTCCCACGCCCAGGCCTCATCCCGCTGATAAGACTGAAACGACCCCCAGCTTGTCGCCACGGGTCCCTGATTGCCTGAGGGCCTCAGGCGCATATCGACCTCATAAAGCCGCCCTTCGGCCATGGGGGCAGTCAAAGCTGTGATCAGAGCTTGTGTCAGGCGCGCGAAATAGGGTCTGGTGGCCAAAGGGCGTGGCCCGTCAGACGTTTCATCGCCCAATGGATCATAAATCACAATCAGATCAAGATCTGATCCGGCATTGAGCCACCCTGCCCCCAGCGACCCCATCCCCAGAACCGCCGCCCCGCGCCCCGGTGCCGGGCCATGTTTGGCAGCAAACTGTTCGCACGCCACATCCCAGACCGCGCGCAAGGTCGCCTTGGCCAGGTCTGCATATTGCCGCCCTGCCTGCTCTGCATCGCTCAGGTCGCGCAGATGATGCACGCCAATGCGGAAATGCCATTCCTTGTGCCAGCGCCGCGCTGCATCCAGTTTGCGCTCGTAATCATCCTCGCCGCCAAGCCGGGCCTGAGCCTCGGCAAAAAGCGCCTCTTCACCCGGCCAATCAGCAAAGAAATCACCGGCGATAACAGCATCAAAGACGCTCGCATGGCGCGACAGATAAGATGACAATGCAGGCGACGTGCCCGCAATGTCGACCAATAGGTCAATCAACTGCGGATTGGCCTCGAACATTGAGAAAACCTGCACGCCTGCGGGCAGGCCCGCGAGAAACCCGTCAAAGGCGCGCAAAGCCTCGTTGGGGTTTGAGGCGCGAGACAGGCGCGACAGGATATCAGGGCGCAACCGGCGAAAGATCTCAAGCGCACGCGACGAGCGCAACGCAGGGTAAGCCGGCCAGCCCGCAATAATACCTTCGTCCAGCCCCTCTGGTGTTGCTGTCTGCGGCACGGCCTCTTCGGGGGCAAAAAAACCTTCAATCACCTCATGCACGTCGCCAAGGCGTGCCTTCAGATCGTCCTGCAAGTCTTTGAGCGAACGTCCCGTAAACGCCGCCAGACGCCGCCACTCTTCAGCTGTATTGGGCAGCGTTTGCGTCTGCGCATCGCGCAGCATCTGCAGCCTATGCTCAATCTCGCGGTGAAACCTGTAGTGATTTTGCAAGGTCTTGGCCGCGTCATCCGGAACCCATCCGCGTTCTTTCAGACGCTCCAGCCCCTCTACCGTGCCGCGCACTCTGAGGTTTGCGTCGCGCCCACCGGAAATCAGCTGCCGTGTCTGCGTGAAAAACTCAATCTCGCGTATGCCCCCACGCCCGAGTTTGATGTTATGCCCGGACAGGTTCAGCTCCCCACCCAGCCCCTTATGCTCCCGAATGCGCAGCCGCATGTTATGGGCGTCTTCGATGGCGGCAAAATCAAGGTGCCTGCGCCACACGAACGGGCGCAGCGTTTCCAGAAACTGCGCCCCCGCAGCAAGATCACCTGCCGCCGGGCGCGCCTTGATATAAGCCGCACGCTCCCATGTGCGGCCCAGACTTTCATAGTAGGTCTCTGCGATAGACACCGCGAGGCAGACAGGCGTCACAGCCGGATCGGGGCGCAATCGCAGGTCAGTGCGAAAGACATAGCCATCGGATGTCCGGTCATTGAGAAGTGCGGCCATTTTGCGTGTGGTGCGCACGAAACTGGCGCGCGCGTCATGGTAATCACCGGGATCAAACCGACTGTCATTAAAGAGACAGATGAGATCGATGTCCGAGCTGTAATTGAGCTCTCCCGCCCCCATCTTACCCATCGCCAGCACGAACAACCCCGCCGCCGTTTCAAGATCGTCCTCAGACATGCCAGGCACTTTGCCACGTCGCAGTTCCGGGCCAAGGGTCGTGCGCAGCGCAAGAGACACAGTCACATCAGCAAACCGGGTGAGCGCGCCTGTGACCTCTTCCAGAGACCAGACACCGCCCAGGTCAGCCAACGCAACGATAAGCGCCATTTTCCCTTTGGCACGGCGCAAGGCGACGGCCATTTGATCAGGGGGCGTTTCGGGCAAATCAGCGTGAATGTCTTTCAAAGACGCTTCGGGGTTCTCCAACGCTGCGGGCAGCCACTCGGCTTCGCGCAGGATCAGGGATTTCAGATACGGGCTACACCCCGCGGCCCCTTCGATCAACGCGCCAAGTTCTGGGGATAGATCGGGCAAACATGCACGCGCCTCGCGCCCGGCCTCGGGATCAAACGCATCAGGCGCGCGGTTCATGCGGGACGCAAAGCTCATAGGCGCGACCATGGGGGGAAGCCGGTAAGGCGTCAATCGCCGAAGACCCGCCTTTGCACTGCGCGAAACCGAATATTGATCTTTTTGAGGCATGACATGCGCCACAAACCCATTGAGCAGAATCAAGGATCATGATGAGTAAAATTCGTTACAAAATTGGCACCCTGCTGGTGGCAATTGCCCTGTCGGGCTGTGTGGCACCGGATGTCGTTTCGTCGCACAAAATCGAAGATGGGCAGCTGAGTTGCCATGACATTGCCCTGCAAATGCAGCAGCTCGAAGACATTCGCGCGCAGGCGCGCAAGGGCAAAACCATATCCGGGGCCAATGTCGCTGCAGCGGTTTTCTTTTGGCCAGCGGTCATCGGAAATTATGCAAATGCCAATGAGGCGATAGAGGCCACGAACAAGCGGGAGGCTGTTCTGGTCGAACTGGCACAGAAACAGAAGTGCCGCTTCAAGAGTTCTTGAACGCCACGCCCGATGAAACACTGCAAAAGAGCGTCCTGATCGGCGCTCTTTTTGTTTATGTAAATATTTTTAACATCACCTCTTGCAATTCATTTCAGCAATCACAATCTTGACAATGTGAAAGACATTCACATTGACCCAAACCCAACAAAAGAAAGGTTCACGTATGAGCATCGCCGCCACTTCTCCACACGCCACTGGGTCCACCGGTTGGCTGTCGCGCGCCGAGGCCTGGCTGGATGACAAAGGCAAAGGCGCCTGGATCGCGCTATTGGTTGTGTCGCTGATCGTCTTCTGGCCGCTTGGTCTTGCCCTTCTGGCCTACATGATCTGGAGCAAAAAAATGACATGCCACTCGCATAAATTGCGCCGCCATCACCGCCGGAGCGGCGGCACAGGCAATACAGCCTTTGACGCCTACCGCGAAGAAACGCTGCAACGCCTGGAAGAAGAACAGCAGAACTTTGAAGCGTTCCTCAAACGCCTGCGTGACGCCCGCGACAAGGCAGAGTTCGATCAGTTCATCGAAGAACGCGCAGCACAAGCCGACAGCAACGAGGCAGACCCCGAAACCAAACCCACTTAACTGGCAAAGCCTCGCGCAAGACGGTTTTCCTCTCCGCCTCTCATTTCACATGACGGGGCGGAGACCTATATCAGAGACATGACTGACACGAGCTGGCAAATCCCTGACCCGAACACGCAACCGGAATTCTATCACGACGTTCCGGTCAAACGGCTCGTGGCCTGGGGGGCTGACACGATCATCACCCTCTTTCTATGCGTCATCGTCCTCCCCTTCACAGCCTTTACAGGGCTCTTCTTCCTGCCGCTGCTGTTTCTGACGGTGGGTTTTTTCTATCGCCTGGCCACGGTGGCACAAGGATCGGCAACATTGGGAATGCGCCTGATGTCGATTGAATTCATCACCTTGCGTGGTGAGCGGCTTGATAAGACATATGCCTTTTGGCACTGCCTCGGCTTTACGATATCCTGCGTTTTTCTCCCGCTTCTCTTTGCCTCTGGTGTCATGATGCTGACCACCGCGCGGGGTCAGGGCCTGACCGATCATATCCTCGGGACCGTGGCGCTCAACCGCCGCGCGTAAACATTTACCCTCACCCCAAAGCAGGGGTTGTGT
>JBCAZO010000129.1:0-6842 GCA_038532975.1 Pseudomonadota bacterium | reverse complement strand
GGCGGCGCGTGTGGGGCGTCGGTTTGTGACGATGGAAGATTTCGAGCAGGCCAAGGACAAGGTCATGATGGGCGCCGAGCGCCGGTCTATGGTTCTTACGCCTGAGCAAAAAGAGAAGACCGCCTATCACGAAGCGGGGCACGCCATAGTCGGTCTTGCACTTCCGCAATGTGACCCGGTCTACAAGGCGACGATCATCCCGCGCGGTGGTGCGCTGGGTATGGTTGTGTCTCTCCCTGAGATTGACCGCCTGAATTGGCATCGGTCCGAATGCGAGGAAAAGCTTGCCATGACGATGGCGGGTAAAGCGGCCGAGATCATCAAGTACGGACCCGATAACGTATCCAACGGTCCAGCCGGTGATATTCAGCAAGCATCGAGCTTGGCGCGCGCCATGGTGCTGCGCTGGGGTATGTCCGACAAGGTCGGCAATGTTGATTACGAACAAGCCCATGAGGGCTATATGGGCAACGCTGCCGGAGGGTTCTCAATTTCGGCAGCAACCAAGGAATTGATCGAAGACGAGGTCAAACGCCTGATCGATGAGGCGTATGAACGTGCCTACAAGATTCTGAACGAGAAAAAGGATGATTGGGAGCGTCTTGCACAAGGGCTTTTGGAGTATGAAACCCTGACTGGAGAAGAGATCGAGCGTGTCATCCGGGGCGAGCCGCCAGAGGCAGACGATGACGATGGCAGTGCACCGTCCAAAGATGATGATAAGCCATCGCTGACGGCTATTCCCAAAACAAAGCCGCGGTCTGAGCCCAAGGGCGGAGATGGCGGCATGGAGCCAGAACCCACAGCGTGACCACGACAACTGCAACGACGGATTGGAACCCGGGTGCTTATGCACGGTTTCACGACTTGCGCCTGCGGCCCGGGCTCGACCTGATCAACACGATCACGCACCTGGGGACCGGGGATGTTTATGACCTTGGCTGCGGCAATGGTGCGATGGGAGATGCCCTTCGCGCTCTGGCGGGTAGCCGCGCTGTGATCGGTGTAGATGCCAGCCCCTCAATGCTGGAAAAGGCGCGTGTGGTCAAAGCCTATAGCAGTGTCAGCCAAGCCGACATTGCCAGTTGGCGCGCTCCCCGCAAACCTGGCCTGATCTTTTCCAATGCCGCGCTGCATTGGGTCGGTAACCATGAAAAGCTGATGCCGCAACTGGCCGAGATGCTTGGCAAGGGCGGCACGTTGGCCGTGCAAATGCCACATCAGAACAAAGCTCCGTCACACCGTGTCTGGCTTGGGCTGGTGGAAGAAATGTTCCCAGGTCGCGTTGAAAAAATGGGCACACCCGGTGTCATGGCGCCTGTGAAATACGAAGAACTTTTATCCTCAATGGGACAGTTCCGCCTTTGGGAAACTGAGTATTATCAGCGCCTTGTCGCAGAGCCTGGGAGCCATCCTGTGCGTCGATTTACCGAAAGCACCTATGCGCGGCCCGTCCTTCAGGCGCTTTATGAGGGTGAAAAGACAGCCTTGATCAAGCGTTACGAAGAAGCAATGCATGCCGCTTATCCGGTGCGCAAGGATGGATCGGTTCTGTTCCCGTTCCGACGGATGTTTTTCACGCTTACTGTTTGATCCGCCTGAAAAATTGCAGTTTTCCAAACCGCGGTTTGCACAAAAACGCGTTCCATTCATCTTATCAGCAGAATGATAGACACCGTCACGTAATTTGATTTGACCTCAATGTCATACGCATCAAGTTTGGCGTACCACGTTCAAAGGAGCCAACATGCCCGCGTTATTGCCGACAGATTACTATGCCCGTGTCACCTGGCTTGGTTTTGTTAAAACGCAGGATGATGGCATCCGTTCAGAGCCTTTTACCTCTGTGGATGTGGGATGGGACGGTGTTCCGGGTGAGTTCCATGGCGGCCGCACGCGGCCTTCTTGTGTGCGGGTTAAAGATCAGCACGAAGAAGGCACCGAGATTGCCAATGTGCGTCAGTTCTCGGTGCTCTCTGCCGAAGAGCTTGCCGACATTGCGAAAGAGGTCGGTTTGGACGAAATGAACCCTGAATGGATGGGGGCATCAATTGTGGTTGAGGGGATCGACGACTTTACTCACATCCCGCCATCATCGCGCTTGCAGTCTGATGAGGGCACGACTTTGGTCGTCGATATGGAAAACCGCCCCTGCATCTGGCCGGGTAAGGAACTTGAGAAAGATCACGAGGGGTACGGCAAACTTTTCAAACCAGCCGCGCGTCACAGACGCGGTGTTACGGCATGGGTTGAACGACCGGGACCGCTCAGAATAGGGGACACATTGCGCCTGCACGTTCCTGATCAGCGCCCCTGGGCACATCACGCTGACTGCCTGACTGGTAAGGCGTACTAATGCTCTCCAAAATTTGGAGACCTTTGCTGCGCATTAAACCGCTGGCATCTGTTGCGTTGCGCAATGGATCCCGCCACCAAGCTCGCCAAGTATATCTGCATTCAGCATCACAATTTCCCGCTCCGGAAAATGTGTCATGAGGGCTTGTCGAGCCTGGGCATCGGTTTCCGCATCCCCAAATTCCGAGGCGATCACCGCGCCGTTGCAAACATAATAATTTACGTATGAGGCAACGAAATCGTCGCTTTTGACGCGTTTTCGGTTTGGTTCAGGAATGACCTCGATATCAAGGCCGCGGGCGGTCAAGGTGTCATGGGTTTCTATCATAGCCTTGTAGAATGGATCGCCATGCAACGGCTCGGATGGCAAGTTCATCAAAACTCGCCCCGGCCCGGTAAAGCGCGCCAGTGCGTCTATATGGTAATCGGTGATGTCGTGGTCCTTGAGGCCGGGTGCCCAGATCATTTCCGACGCGCCGAAGGCTTGCAAAAGGGCGGTTTCAACCTTCTGGCGGGATAGTCCGGGATTTCGGTTTCGGATCACCCAAGAGCTTTCATGCGCCATCAAAAGCCCGTGCCCGTCCTGTTCAATGCCTCCGCCTTCGCCATTTAGAGGGGTGTCCAGGAGAGGCAGGCCCAAAAGCTCTGCCACGCGAGGGGCAATCTGGCTGTCATGCTCGTGCGTCTGTTTGTTTCCCCAGCCATTGAACTTGATGTGCTGGATGACCCTGTTTCCAGCTCCATCAATGGCAAAAATCGGGCCCGAGTCGCGACACCAGAGATCTTCGGTCGGGATGTTCCACAATGTGACGTTGCCAGAAAGGAGGGGAGTGATCTGCGCATGGTGGTCGGCATCGGCCAACATCACAACGGGTTCAAACTCAGCGATCAGGTTCGCGACTTCGGCGATCTTTGCCTGCACAAGTCTCAGAAAACCACTGTGTGAATAGACCTTTCTGCTGACGGGCCATTGCATGAAGGTGCATTCATGCGGTGCGTCTTCCGCAGGAACATAAAATGTGTTGCTTTGGGCCGATGACATTGTCCCTCCAAAACTCAGCCCCGCAGCCATACCCTGCAAGATCGTGCGTCGTTTCACTATGTGCCCTTTCTTCCGGTAGACTAGCTAGGTTTCATATTGAGATGCTATAAAATCTGGTGCGCTTAGAGTGCCCGATGTTTCCGATATGAAACAAAACCGCAACCATCCGCCGCATCAGCGACGGGAAATGTCGGATTCCAGACCTCGTATACGAGGGTCTACTTTGTATGGCTAACGGCGAACAGGAGTTGCCGCGCGCGGCCAGAGGGAAGTCATCATGAGCTACAAGTCCGACATCGAAATCGCCCGCGAGGCCAAGAAACAGCCGATCCAACAGGTCGGCGACAAGCTTGGCATTCCGACAGAGCACTTGCTCCCTTACGGCCATGACAAGGCGAAGGTGAGTCAGGATTACATCAACTCAGTGCAGAAAAACAAAGACGGCAAACTCATTCTTGTGACGGCGATCAACCCGACACCGGCTGGTGAAGGCAAGACAACCACGACCGTGGGTCTGGGAGATGGCCTTAATCGCATCGGCAAGAAGGCGATGATCTGTATTCGCGAAGCGTCGCTGGGCCCCAATTTCGGGATGAAGGGCGGGGCCGCTGGTGGCGGCTATGCGCAGGTGGTTCCGATGGAGGACATGAACCTGCACTTCACAGGGGATTTTCACGCGATCACCTCGGCCCACTCGCTACTGTCGGCGATGATCGACAACCACATCTACTGGGGCAATGAGCAAGAGATCGACGTGCGCCGGGTTCAGTGGCGCCGTGTGGTCGACATGAACGACCGCGCGCTGCGCCAGATTAACGTCTCGCTTGGCGGTGTGGCCAACGGTTTCCCGCGTGAAGGTGGGTTTGACATCACTGTGGCCTCCGAGGTCATGGCGATCCTCTGTCTGGCGAAAGACCTCAAGGACCTTGAAAAGCGTCTGGGCGACATGATCGTGGCCTACCGCCGCGACCGCACACCTGTCTTCTGCCGGGATATCAAGGCCGAGGGCGCGATGACCGTCCTGCTCAAGGACGCCATGCAGCCCAATCTCGTGCAGACTTTGGAAAACAACCCGGCCTTTGTACATGGCGGCCCGTTTGCCAATATCGCGCATGGCTGTAACTCGGTGATTGCGACCACGACGGCGCTCAAGATTGCCGATTACGTGGTGACCGAAGCGGGCTTTGGCGCGGACCTTGGGGCCGAGAAGTTCATGAACATCAAGTGCCGCAAGGCGGGGCTGGCGCCCTCAGCGGTGGTGCTTGTGGCCACTGTGCGCGCGATGAAGATGAACGGCGGCGTGGCCAAGGCGGATCTGGGCGAAGAGAACGTTGATGCGGTCAAAAACGGCTGTCCGAATCTTGGCCGCCACATTGAGAATGTAAAATCTTTCGGCGTGCCGGTGGTTGTGGCCATTAACCACTTTGTCACTGACACCGATGCCGAGGTACAGGCGGTGAAGGACTATGTGTCTGAGCACGGTGCCGAGGCGGTGGTCTCCAAGCACTGGGAATTTGGCTCTGAAGGCTCCGAAGACCTCGCCAAGAAGGTGGTTGAGGTTGTGGATGCGGGCAATGCCAACTTCGCGCCGATCTATCCCGATGACATGAGCCTCTTTGAAAAGGTGGAAACCATCGCCAAGCGTATCTACCGCGCCGATGAGGTTCTGGCCGATAAGAAAATCCGCGATCAGCTAAAGCTTTGGGAAGAGCAGGGTTATGGCAAGCTTCCGGTCTGCATGGCCAAAACACAGTACAGCTTCTCAACCGACCCCAACCTTCGCGGCGCGCCCACGGGGCATTCTGTGCCGGTGCGCGAAGTGCGGCTTTCAGCCGGCGCGGGCTTTGTCGTGGTGGTCTGCGGTGAGATCATGACCATGCCGGGCCTGCCAAGCAAACCGGCGGCAGAGAATATTCACCTGAATGACAACGGTCAGATCGAAGGGTTGTTCTAATAATTGGGCCGGGGTGAACCCCGGCCTACGAACTTGTGTAGGGCGGGGTTCACCCCGCCTTCCACGTGATAAGGGAACTAAAAAATGACAGCGCAGATCATCGACGGCAAAGCCTTTGCCGCCACCGTCCGGGAAAAAGTTGCAGGCCATGTGGCGCGGTTGAAAGAAGAGCACGGCATTACACCCGGGCTGGCCGTGGTGCTGGTGGGAGAAGACCCTGCTTCTCAGGTCTATGTGCGTTCAAAGGGCAAGCAGACTGTCGAGGTGGGCATGAAATCGGTTGAGCACAAGTTGGATGCCGATACGTCCGAAGAAGACCTACTGGCTATTGTCGACAAGCTGAACAAAGATCCAGCGGTGCATGGCATCCTTGTGCAACTGCCCTTGCCGGGACATCTCAACGAGGATTTGGTGATCAATTCTATCGATCCGGCCAAGGACGTGGATGGTTTCCACATTTCCAATGTTGGACTTTTGGGCACGGGTCAGAAATCTATGGTGCCCTGCACGCCTTTGGGCTGTCTCATGATGCTGCGTGATCACCATGGATCGCTTTCCGGCATGGACGCGGTTGTCATCGGTCGTTCCAATATTGTTGGCAAACCCATGGCGCAGCTTTTGCTTGGTGATAGCTGCACCGTGACCATCGCGCATTCCCGCACAAAGGACCTGCCGGGTGTGGTGCGTCGCGCCGATATTGTGGTGGCTGCTGTGGGCCGCCCGGAGATGGTGCCTGGCGACTGGATCAAGGAAGGGGCCACCGTCATCGACGTGGGCATCAACCGGGTCGAACGGGACGGTAAGAACAAGCTTGTGGGCGACGTGGATTTTGCCAGTGCGGTCGAGCGCGCTGGCGCGATCACGCCTGTGCCTGGCGGTGTTGGACCGATGACCATCGCGTGCCTCTTGGCGAACACCGTGACGGCCTGTTGCCGGGCCAACGGTTTGGCGGAACCCGAAGGGTTAACCGCCTAGGTTTTGGTGAGATCAATCGGGATCATCGTCCCAGTGAGCAATGCAATGTGGCGTTCTTTGCCGTTATGAACGGCGAAGACGTCTGATTGCACCACCATCAGCCGACGTCCCGGCCGGATCACCCGGCCGCGGGCCACAAGCTGTTCACCTTCGCCCGGCGCGAGCAGGTTGATCTTCATCTCTGTTGTCAAAACCTCGTGAGTTTCCGGCAAAAGGCTAAGGGCAGAATAACCCGCTGCGCTATCTCCGATGGCAAAGGTTAAACCGGCATGGGCAAACCCTTGCTGCTGTAGACTCCCGGATAAGATAGGTGCTTCGATATCAACGCGACCGCTCTCGATACTGGAAAGTTTGGCCCCAAGGGTCGCCATCATCGATTGGGCGGCAAAACTCTTTTTTATCTTTTCAGTCACATAAGGGGACATTTTGGGGAGTTTTCCCATAAATTAACTCTACATTTTTTGCGCATTTTTAGGTTAATCTTGTCGGTGGTCCGTGTGAACGGCCAATTGTTAA
>JBCAZO010000128.1:0-6843 GCA_038532975.1 Pseudomonadota bacterium | reverse complement strand
AGAGATCAACGGAATTGATCTTGCCACCGAGCGCGACGAGGCCAGGATCGAGAGCGTGCGGTCAGACATCCAGATGATCTTCCAGGACCCTTACGCGTCGCTCAATCCGCGCTGGCGGGTGCGGGATATCATCGCCGAACCCGTCGCGGCGCGGGGTGGCGAAACGACAGGTCTTGCAGAGCGTTTGCTGGAACAGGTGGGGCTTTCAGCGGCGGATGCCTCTAAATACCCGCACGAGTTTTCCGGTGGTCAAAGACAGCGGATTTGCATTGCGCGCGCGCTGGCCTCCGGCCCCAAGATCATTGTGTGCGATGAACCCACCTCGGCGCTCGATGTGTCGGTGCAAAGCCAGGTGCTGAACCTGATGTCAGACCTTCGCGAAGACCTAGGGCTCACCTATCTCTTCATTAGCCATGATCTTACGGTGGTGCAACACATGGCGGACCGGATCGGCGTGCTCTACCTAGGCCGTCTGGTCGAAGAAGCGCCACGCGACGCGCTTTTTGAAAACCCAAAACATCCCTACACGCGCATGCTCTTTGATGCAGCGCCGCGTATGGATGCGTTTGGCCGCGAGGTGGACCCGCCCAAGGGTGAGATCCCCGATGCCATCAACCCGCCGACAGGCTGCGCGTTTCACCCGCGCTGTCCGCTGGCCGTGGACAGATGTAGTCAGCAGCGACCAGAGATGCGCTTGATCGGACAAACCCGCGTCGCGTGTCATCTGGCAGAATAGCATACGCCATGCGCATGACCTCTTGACAGCGCGTGGTCACTTGCGCTCTCTGGCCTTTGTCGAATTTTGAATCGGCGTGGTTTTAAACCGGAGTCCGGGCGGTGGTGTCCACACCAGTCCATCATGAGTTCAGCAATATCGGCTATGCAAAGCATGGTCGTCACTTCGCAGGGTTCCCCGACAAATCCGAGCGGTTTCGCAAACAAGTTGGTCCACGCCAGGCTGTCAGATTTGATCTTTTGTCCGGCGACCTTTTGTCTGTTGCGCCAAGCGACAGCGTCGGATCATTCAGCCTGCTGGTTGTCGATGGCAAAGGGCATACCAACCCAAGCCTATTGGGGCTGCAGGACGGTGCACCGCTTGCAATGCGATCCTTTGACAGCGCTGAATTGAGCGGCTGGTTTGCCGCGCATGGCGGAACAGTCGAGACGTCGATAATGGCCATTCATGTTCCAACCCAAGAGCTTTTGGCCTTGTCCGCGAACGGGGCCTGCCATGTCTGGGCGATCAACCCGACCCCGGCGGACGAGCTTGTAGGGGACGCAGCACCCGGCGCCGTCGAGATCACCTATAAACCAGCCAAACCATCGCCTTCACTATTGTTGCCCCCGGTGCTTGGAGACGTGCGCGATGAGTTCACCGTGTCACGCGGCACGGCACGCGCCTATGAGGTGCAGCCAGGAGAGGTCGTGCAGATCATCGACGTTGAAGGACAGCAATGCTCGGATTTCATGGCGCTACGCAGTGAAGGGCTGGACTGTGGCGAAGAGCTGATGATCGACAGCACGGCCACGCGCTCCATGGTGCGCGGAGCGTATCCGACACCGGGGCTTTTCGACAAGTTCTTTGACCGTGACATGCGCCCGATGATGAATGTCGTGCAGGACACATGTGGGCGGCATGACACGTTTGGACTTGCCTGCACCGCACGCGGATATGAAGAGCGCGGCTTTCCGGGGCATGTGAATTGCTCGGACAATATATCCGGCGCGCTGGCGCCATTCGGAGCAGAACAGCGCGCCGCCTGGCCGGCGATCAACTTTTTCTGGAACACCTGGATTGATCCCAACCATCATGGCTTGATGACAGAGGAAAGCTATTCCAGACCCGGCGACTACGTGGCGCTCAAAGCGATGGATCGATTGGTCTGTGTCTCAACCGCCTGCCCCGATGACATTGATCCGATCAATGGCTGGAACCCCACAGATGTGCATGTGCGCATCTACAAGCCAGACGCCCCCATCCGCCGGGCTGTGGCTTATCGCGAAAAGGAAGATGCGCCCATGTCGATCAGCCAGGAAAGCGCGTTTCACCCCTGCACCTCCAAGCTGACCTCACATTTTGCACCTGCGCGCGATCTCTGGACACCGGTGAGCTTTCCCAGTGTTGGCACGATTGGCGAATACTGGGCCTGCCGTGAGCGCGTCACGCTGCAGGATATGAGCGGGCTGCGCAAATATGACATCGTGGGGCCTGACGCTGAAAAACTTTTGCAAAAGGCGCTGACGCGGGACGTGACGCGGCTGGCGGTCTGGCGCGGGACTTATGCGCTGATGTGCGACGAGTCTGGTGCGGTAGTAGATGACGGCACGCTCTTTCGCCTAGCGCCACACTTGTTCCGGTGGTGCTGCGGTACCGAAGAAAGCGCGCGGGTGCTATCAGATCTGGCACAAGCCGAGGGGTTGCAGGTGCGCGTGCATGGCATGGGGGGAGCACTTCCTAACTTAGCATTGCAAGGACCAAGATCGCGTGAGGTCTTGCAGAAGATTGTCTTCACGCAACCCCAAGTTCCTGCCCTGGAGCATGTGAAATGGTTTGGAGCCACGGTGGCGCGGCTTAATGATCGCGAAGGCGTGCCCTTCATGCTGTCACGCTCTGGCTATACCGGCGAGTTGGGATATGAGCTTTTCTGCGCACAGGATGATGCACCGGCGCTTTGGGATGCGCTCATGGCCGCGGGAGAAGAGTTTGGCATAGAACCTATGGGCAGCGCGGCACTAGAGATGTTGCGCATAGAGGCCGGGCTTGCCGCGGCTGGAGCCGAATTTGCGCCCGGTGTGGATGCCTACGAGTCAGGGCTGGGGTTTGCCGTTGATCTTAAGAAGCCTGATTTCGTGGGGCGCGCCGCTTTGGAACGCAATGCACGCGACCCGCGCAAACTGCTCAAAGGCCTGAGCTTTGAAAGTGACGATGTGCCCGCCCATGGGGCGCATGTCTTTGCCGGAGAGCGCGCGATTGGCGTGATCACCTCGGCCACGCGCTCTCCCATCATGGACAAAACCATCGCCATGGCCCGGCTGGCCGTGGAACATGCCGAAAACGGAACGGTTCTGGAAGTAGGCCAGATGGATGGCCGTATGAAGCGGCTGACCGCAACGGTGTGCAACACGCCCTTTTATGATCCCAAACGCGAACGCGCCCGCGCATAGATCAAACCAGAAAACGGTAAGGCTGGGTTTCACCCCACTAACTTAAGACTAACAAAACCCTAAAGCGTTGGGCGCGCGTAACATTTTGGAACGCATTTCAGGGTGACCTTACGCTTTGACCTCGGCCCCTTTGGGTTTTTCCTCAGGCACATCGAGCGTCGACCAGGTCTTGTCCTTGAGCGGTTTGGGCGGCGTTTCGCATGTGCGGCGATGGATGTGCACCTTGGCAATGAAGTTGGCCGAAATCGGTGCCGTGACAAACAGGAAAGCCATGATCAGCAGCTCATGGATCGAACCGTCGCCATTCACAAAGGCATGGATCATCCCGGCAACCAGCAGCGCACCAATACCAACAGTGCCCACTTTGGTGGGCGCGTGCAGGCGGGCCAGCGGATCGCTAAACCGCAACAGGCCAATGGCCCCCACCAGAGCAAAGATTGCCCCGATCAAAAGCCAGAGTCCGGCGATGTAGATTAAAACAGCATCAAGGGTCATTCGATGATATCTCCCCTGAGTTTGAAGCGCGCATAGGCCACGGTGGAGACAAAGCCAAGCATGGCGATGATCATCGACACTTCGAAATAGATTTGCGTGCCTTGCCAGATGCCCAAGAGCACGATGATCCCTATCGCGTTTACAACCATCGTATCCAGGGCAAGGATGCGATCCCCGGTGTCCGGTCCCATCACAAGACGGATCATGCAGAGCACCTGCGAGATCGCCACCGCACAGAAGGCGATGAGTAAGGCGATATTCATGAACTCCACGGCGGCGGTCATAGGAAAATCTCCTTCAGGCGGGCTTCATAGCGGTTTTTGATCTCATCACGCACAGCGTCGGGGTTATCTGTGTCTAGCGTATGCACCAGAAGACTGTGGCCTTCACTGGATAGATCTGCCGAGACAGTGCCAGGTGTGAGGGTGATTGTCCCGGCCAGAACGGTAATCGCTTCTGGCTGTTTCAGGTCAAGCGGAACCACAACCCAGGCAGGTCGCAACTTGGAATTGGGCCGCGTCAGAACAATCCAGGCGACCTGTATATTGGCCACCAGAATATCCCAGAGCACGACCATCATATAGTTGAACAGCTTGAAAAGCCGAATGCCGCGCGGACGATCCGGCCACCATACGGCGGTGATCCGCGGAATGATGATGCCAAGGATAAGGCCAAACACCACCATGCCCGCAGATATGTTGTTCTGCAGAAGCGTCCAGACCACAGTTAGCAAAAGTGTCAGGAAGGGATGCGGAAAGAGCCAGTTAAAGACTTTGTTCATCTCAGTACTCCTCCTCTTCCTTGGGTTCGCTCAGTTTGCCCGGTGTTTCCAGCACAGTCGAGAAATAGGGCTGCGGCGCAAAAAGCTGCGCCGAGGTGGCGCTCATATAGGCGTGAACCGGACCGGAGAAGACCGTGTAGCTGACCAGCAAGGCCAAGAGACCACCTACGGCCACATAGGACATGGTTGCAGGGGCTTCCGCCTGAGGCGCGATATCTTCATCTTCGGTTTCTTCCAAGGGTTCAGGGGCAACACTTTTCGCTTTCCAGAACACCATGCTTCCGGCACGGGCGAACCCCACGATACTGACCAGGCTACCTGTCAAAACGACAGCCCAAACCCACACACCGCCTGCAGACGTGTAAGAGGCGTCGAGGATCAAGAGTTTGCCCAAAAAACCTGACAAGGGCGGCAAGCCGGCCATGGCGATGGCGGCAACAAAGAACAACCCCGAGATCAAAGCGGCACCGGCCACGGGGGGCAGAAGCGTCAGGCTCAGGTGTTCACGGCTGTTGCGCACGAGATCGACGATCAGGAACAAGGCCGCTGCGGCAAAGGTAGAATGCACAATGTAGTAGAGTGCTGCGGCAATGCTTTCAGCCGTGAAAAGCGAGATGGCCACCATGACCATACCCATGGATCCGATGACCGAAAATGTCACCAGACGGTCCAGCTTTTTGGCGGCAAGAACACCCCCCATCCCAATGGCCAGAGAGATGAGCGCTGCGGGCAAAAGCCAGTCATTGTGCAGTCCCGCTGTGACCTCAAGGTCTGGTGGGAAGATGATCGTGTAGACCCGGATGATCGCATAAGCGCCCACCTTGGTCATAATCGCGAACAGGGCCGCGACAGGTGCAGGCGCTTCGGCATAGCTTGACGGCAGCCAGAAATGCAGCGGTACGAGCGCTGCTTTGATGGCAAAGACCAGAAGCAGTAGAACGGCCGCAACACGGATGCCCACTGTTTCTTCTGGGTCGATGAGCATTACGCGCTGTGCCAGGTCGGCCATGTTGAGCGTGCCTGTCTCGGCGTAGATAGAGCCTAGAGCAAACAGGAAGAGCGTCGACCCCAGCAGGTTAAAGAGCACGTATTGCACCCCAGCGCGGAGCCTTTCCTGCCCACCGGCATGGATCATCAACCCATATGACGCAATGAGCAGAACCTCGAAGAACACAAAGAGGTTAAAGAGGTCTCCTGTCAGAAACGCACCCATGATACCCATAAGCTGAAACTGAAACAGCGCATGGAAATGACGCCCGCGTTCGTCCCAGCCCGAGGCCATGGAATAGAGCAGCACAAAGAAAGCCAGCACGGAGGTCAGCAAAACCATCAGCGTCGAGAGCCTATCCCCAACGACAACGATGCCAAAGGGAGCGGCCCAATCACCAAGTTGATAGAGCGTCACCGTGCCGTCTGAGGCTTGCCATGCCAGACCTGCGGCAATCACGATAAGGGCCAAGACACCGGCCGTGGAAAAGACGCGCTGAATTTGGATGTGGTAGCGCGCGGCCAGAACGATGAAAGGCGCAAGGATGGCCGGAAGGATGATCGGCGCGAGGATCCAGTGCATCATGATGCGTCCTCCCCGGCTTCCAGTTCCGGCTCAAGGTTCATCTCTTCGAGATCGTTCACGGTGTCATCCGCCGAACTGAGATAAGCGCCCAGGGCGATCATCACCACAACAGCCGTCATGCCGAATGAAATCACGATTGCGGTCAGCACCAGCGCCTGTGGCAGCGGGTCTGTATAGGTCTCAACCCCTTTCACAAGGATTGGGGGGGCGCCGATGGTCAGACGACCGGACGCAAAGAGGAACACGTTCACCGCATAGGTGAGCAATGACATACCAAGGATAACTGGAAAGGTGCGCAGACGCAGCACGAGGTAGATGCCTGCAGCGGTCAGAATGCCAATGGCGGAAGCGACAAGAAATTCCATGTCAGGTGGCCTCCGTCGCTTGGGTCTGGGCGGTGTCCGGCGGATCGTCACGGGACGGGTCGATGTCCATCGGATGATCATCATCCACCGCATCCTGACGGCGCGCCAGACGTGAGAAGCTTTCCAGCGACAGCATCACAGCACCCACAACGGCAAGAAACACGCCCAGGTCGAAAAGCGCGGCAGTGGCCAACTCAAACTCCTGGAAGGGCGGGATGCGCACATAGGTGAAGTCGGATGTCAGGAAGGGTTTGCTGACGAACCATGATCCAATGCCGGTCAGACCGGCGATCAGAACCCCTGCGCCGATGATGCCATGGTAAGGATAGCGCAAGCGCGCGGCAGTCCACGTGAATCCGCTTGCCATATACTGCATGACCACGCCGATCGACACGATCAGACCGGCAATAAACCCGCCCCCGGGCTCATTGTGGCCGCGCAGGAAAATGTAGAAACCCACCATG
>JBCAZO010000127.1:0-6855 GCA_038532975.1 Pseudomonadota bacterium | reverse complement strand
AACCCAGACCGCTTTCACCGCCCGGTCATCTCCCATCATGATCGTCGGAAACACCGCTTCCCAGATATCCTCCGCTCGGGCGCTACGTTGGGTAATGCCCGGCGTTGAGGCCAGGTCAATGGCCACCAGATCGGCCTCCATCCCCGGCGCTATGGTGCCGATCTTGTCGCTCATATGCAGCGACCGTGCAGACCCCGCTGTGGCCAGCCACCAGAGCTGGGCAGGGTGGGGCGCGGTGCCGGTAAGCTGGGCGATCTCGTAGGCGGCGGCCATCGTGCGGAGCATGGAGAAGGAGGACCCGCCGCCAGTGTCTGTGGCGAGACCTATGGGGATGCCATCGGCCACTCTGGCTGCGAGGTCAAAGAGACCGGAGCCGATGAATGTGTTGGACGTAGGGCAGTGGATGACGGACGCCCCGACCTCGGCCAGACGCGCCCGCTCGCGCGGCTCCAGGTGGATGGCATGGCCGTAAAGGCCACGCGCGCCCAGAAGGCCATATGCCTCGTAGGTGTCCAGATAGTCCTGCGCCTCTGGAAAAAGCAATCCAACCTTTTGAATTTCTTCCTTTTGTTCCGATAGATGCGTTTGCATAAGACAATCCGGGCGTTCGACCCACAACGCCCCAAGCGCCTCCAGCTGTTCCGGTGTGGATGTGGGCGAAAAGCGGGGCGTGATGGCATAGCTCAGCCGATCCTGCCCATGCCAACGCTCAATAAGCGCTTTGCTGTCGTCATATGCGGACCGCGCCGTGTCACAAAGCCCCTCGGGTGCCCCGCGATCCATACAGGTTTTGCCCGCCACTGCGCGCAGCCCACGAAGCTTTGCCTCGGCAAAGAACGCCTCCACGCTGGCCGGATGGCTGGTGCAGAAGCTTGCCGCAGTAGTTGTTCCATTGGTCAGCGTCAGGTCGAAGTAGCGCGCCGCAATCTCATGCGCGTAGTCCGGATCGTGGAACTTCATCTCTTCAGGAAAAGTGTAATGCTCCAGCCAATCCAAGAGCCGCTTGCCCCAGGACGCAATGATCGCTGTCTGAGGATAATGCGCATGCGCGTCGACAAATCCTGGCGAGATAAGATGCCCTTCAAACCGGTGAAACTCGGCCTTTGGTGCTGTTTGGTGCAAGGTGTCAAATGTTCCAACACCGGCCACATACCCATCGCGCAAAAGCACCGCCTCTTCGACCCAGGCCGCCTCTGCTGCCGGCACATCAAACGGTGAGGCAGTAAAGCACAGCACATGCCCGGTGATGATTTGTGCGCCCGCCATACTTACCCCTTGCTGTACTTAGCCCGGTGCATAGGATACGCGCAGCCGTATGTGCCGTAAATGCGCGACTTGGCGTTGTTTTTCGTGTCCTCATTCCGTAAAGCTTGCGGCAGAAGGAGAGGGCGTGCATGGCCGAAGAGCTGCAGGATATCGAAGAAACGCCCGAGCGCGATGAGGATGCCTATGTGCTTGATCGTCAGGCCGTGGCGCGCATCATCTATGCAGTGGATATCGGAGATCAGGCCCTTCTTTGGCAAGAGCTTGAGCCGCTGCACCCGGCCGACATCGCCGACCTTCTGGAACAGATCAATGCCTTTGATCGCCGCCGCCTGATCGAGCTTTACGGGCATGAGTTTGACGGTGACGTCCTTACCGAACTCGATGAGAGTATTCGCGAAGAGGTAATCTCGATCCTGCGTCCCGAGGTTCTGGCCGAAGCGGTGCGGGATCTGGAATCCGACGATGTTGTGGATCTCGTGGAAGACCTCGAAGAGGGTCAGGCCGCGGCCATTCTGGACGTGCTTGAAGACAGCGACCGGACGTTGGTCGAGCAGTCTCTCACCTATCCGGAATATTCCGCCGGACGCCTGATGCAGCGCGAAGTGGTCATGGCGCCCGAGCATTGGAATGTTGGGGAAGCCATTGATTTTATTCGTGACCAGGAAGAATTGCCGGATCAATTCTACCATGTCACCCTGGTTGATCCGCGCCTAAAGCCCGTCGGCAATGTGACATTGGGCAAACTCATGTCGTCCCGCCGCGAGGTCATGCTCAGCTCGATTGTCGAAGAAACCTTTCACGTCATTCCCGTGGCTCAGGATGAGGGCGATGTGGCCTATGCATTCAACCAATATCACCTGATTTCCGCCCCCGTGGTGGACGAGGACGAACGCCTTGTAGGTGTGATTACCATAGATGACGCGATGGCCGTGCTGGATGAAGAACACGAAGAAGACATTCTGCGTCTGGCCGGTGTGAGCGAAGAGGGGTCCCTGAGCGACCGGGTGATCGACACCACCAAGCGGCGCTTTCCCTGGTTGGCGGTGAATCTTGTCACGGCCGTTCTTGCCTCGCTTGTGATTGCCCAGTTCGAAGCGGCTATTGCACAGATCGTTGCTTTGGCCGTGTTAATGCCGATTGTGGCCTCTATGGGTGGCAATGCCGGCACTCAAAGCCTGACCGTTGCGGTGCGCGCCATCGCGACCAAAGACCTCACAGGGTCCAACGTCTGGCGGTTCATCCGCCGCGAGGTGCTCGTGGGCCTGGTCAACGGTCTGATTTTCGCGGTGGTTATGGGGATCGTTGGGATTCTGTGGTTTGGCGGGCCGGAGCTGGGCTATGTCATCGGGGCGGCCATGGTTATTAATATGGTTATGGCGGGGCTGGCGGGCACGGTCATCCCCGTTTTGCTCGAACGTTTGGGCATTGACCCTGCTCTGGCCTCCGGGGCGTTTGTAACCACCGTTACGGATGTCGTGGGCTTCTTTGCGTTTCTGGGCTTGGCCGCCATGGTGTTGCTATGAGTGATCTTACAGCGATCAAGGCCGAGGCCCGCAAGGCGGCCTTTGCCCGGCGCAAAGCGGTACATGAGGCGGCACCCCCCGGTGCCGCGGGGCTATTGTCACAGGTTTTGGCAGGTTATCGGGGCGTGCCACTGGCTGGCTACATGCCTATACGCACAGAAATCGACCCCTTGCCTGCCATGGCCGAGGCTGCAGCGCATGGTCCCGTGGGCGTGCCGGTGATCAAAGCTGAGGGCGAACCGCTTGATTTCTCAAGGTGGGAGCCTGGATGTGCGCTGAAGGACGGGCCATTTGGTGCGCAAATCCCTGAAGTGGATGACTTCTTTGAGCCGGAAATCCTGATTGTCCCGCTCGTGGCCTTTGACCGCGATGGTGGACGGCTAGGGTACGGTGGCGGCTTCTATGACCGCACGCTGGAACGGCTGCGCGCGAAGCGGGGCACCTTGGCCATCGGGTTTGCCTATGGTGCGCAGGAGGCGGAAGATCTGCCGCTGGAACTTACCGACCAACCGCTCAACATGGTGGTCACAGAAGCAGAGGTGATCGAATTTGGCCAATCATGACTACACCGCTCGTGTGACCTGGACGGGCAATCGTGGGCAAGGCACCGCCAGCTATCGCGCCTACCACCGCACCTGGAATATTGAGACACCGAACAAACCCGTGGTCCATTGTTCCAATGACCCGTTGTTGGGCGGAGACCCGACGCTGCACAACCCCGAGGACTTGCTGATCGCCTCGCTCAGCGCCTGTCACATGCTCTGGTATCTGCACCTGGCCAGCAACGCAGGCATCGCGGTGCAGGGATATGTCGATGACCCTGTGGCCGTGGGGGAAAGCCTGCCCTCAGGCGCAGGCCGGTTTCTCAGTGCCACGCTGCGCCCGGTGGTCACTGTGCCGGACGGCACGGACCTAGCCAAGGCGGATGCCATCCACCATGAAATCCACAAAACCTGCTTCATTGCGCGCTCGGTGAACTTTCCCGTGACCTATGAGGCGCGCTACGAACCCATGGCGGCCAGGTAGAAGCAAAACCTTCCGCAAAAGCAATTCGACCAACGTAAATGCGCCTTAATATTGCTCAATTTCCATGGCACGAAGCTCTATCGTGGGTAAAGAAAGCAGAGCAATGTATTCAAAAACGGTAGGATTTCAGGCAGATGATGAAGGCGTCAAGCGGCGCTGCCACAGGTGCCAAGGCGATGGTCGAGCACCTTGTCAGGTCTGTTATGGCAAAGGCTATGTCATGAAAGGCCGCGACAAGCTGGGTAAGCCGGTTGAAGATCGTTGTTCGGGGTGTTTTGGCAACAAAACCTGCAAATGCGCGATTTGCAACGGGACAGGTTTTGCTTAAGGGAGCATTTTGAAACCGTCGAAGCTAAGGTCATAATTTCTTAAAAAGCGTTTCAGGCGAATAACTTCTCGACTTCGGCTTTCGTTTTATCGTCAGACATAGCCGATCTGGTCATCGGCAGATCAGTCGCACTGCAGGCGCGATGCAGCGCCGAATTCAACAAGCCACTTTTTCGCTTCGCAGGGTCAATTTGCATGCACGAATGAATGAGGTAGCGGTCATTAAATGGGTTGATGTAGTTGGCATTGCCATACCCGATTAATCTACCTCCCAAAGTATTTGGCAAAAGCTGTTCAACGAAAGCCAGATCATAGATGCGGGGCTGCGCTGATTTGGGCAGTGTATCCATCCAATTCAGGTACTCAGGACCCCAATAGGCAAGGTTTTCTTCTGCTGTTCTTCCACCAAGAACGAGTTTTGATATCCCGTGGTTCAGGTCAAATTTGAAACCTCGCGGCCATTGGTTTGCCCGTGCCATATCCAAAATATTGCCGCGTAGCACATAGTCAGTGTCCGGTAGAATATCTGCAACGACCAATACAGCATTCTTCGGGGCGTTCTGGTAACCTGTTCGATAACAGAACTCCCATCTTAGACGGCGCAGGTCCGCGTTGTCATAAATGCCTTCTTTGATTTGCTTCAGCGCATCGAAAATTTGGAAGTTTTTTGCCAACCCCAATTCGGTTGCAACAAGTTGACCGATGTAGCAGTCATATTGAGAAATCCAGGTTGCGCGATGCGAGTAGGTGAGTTTGGCGAGGTGCAGGTCTTCTTTGGCAGAATAAACCAAAGTACGGCTATCCATGCCGCCGCTTAGTGCTATCATGCAAGTGCGGTTGTTCAACAAAGCGCTGGTAACTTGTCCCAGCCTCGCCACCATTTTCTGTGCGATGGCATCTAAACTGTCCTCAGGCGCTTCAAAGCTCTCGTGGTCACTGGGCCAGTGCCGGTGCAACGAAAAGGTTTCCAGATCTAGATAATGGTTTGAAAGGACACGCAGAACGTCTGGGTCACACGTTTGTTGAACCCCGTAATTTCCACCCTTTTTGAGGACTTGATTATGATTTATTCGGTGGTTGGCCCTGATCGGACTTGAAAGCGCCATAAGAGGTGATGACGCCACCGTTTGTTCCATACGATTGAAAACCGCGGGCAAATCTGTAACCGGATCAAAATATGCTCTCTGACCTTTGTCTGTAATGACAAAGACAAGATAGCGTCCGGCGAGGTCGCTGATCTCTTTTTCAGCAATGCTCCAAAAATCTGGGTCACTTAAGGCAGCGGTAAGGTTTACCTCAGATTTACCTAGGAAATTTCCATTCTGATCAACTGCTGATCCCAAAAACCAGCCGATATGTTCGCCACATTTATCAAGCAGGTCGCAACGACAAAGCTTGGCGCAATGTGTCAAACGCCATCCTAGCAGCGGTTTTGGTGACTCCCAGCCTTCGATCTGAGGCAATGAGCGTTTGGAAAGACAGTACTGGCGTGAAAACACATCCTGAAACGCGAGGTTTCGGTTTTCGCAAACTTGTTTAGCGGCCAGCATTTATATTCCACTTACTGATCTGATTAGGCAGACGTACCATGAATACGAATACATGCGCGTTTCCGGCTGTCTTCAAGCGGCTTTTTCAGTTTGCGTTCATTGCAGTTTGGTTTCCACAAAGATTTCGTGGGGTTTCTCGGCAGGGAGAGAAAATCCGCTGAAACAATAGGATTACATGATGTGCCGATGTAAGAGGTTTAACTCGTAAACAACGTCTGTAGTTAGGTCATGACCACTGACAAGCAATTTTCCTACGTCGTGTCAGCCAGTCAGGGGATGCTAAGGTTTCAGCCAACAGGTGTGAACATAAACTGACCTGTTCATTGAACACCCAAGTGTCATGCTCCAGTCGCAATGGTAATTGTCCCTAAACATCAACGCGACATGCGATCTGTCATACCGTGAACCACAATTGCAATCGCGACAAACCCGCTCTTGCCCTTTCTCCTCCTCCGCTCTACCACCGCTGAATGAGAATTCTGTATCTTGGTGACATCGTGGGTCGTGCCGGGCGGCAGGCCCTGGCAGAGCGGCTTCCGCAGCTGCGCAGCGATTGGAAACTCGACTTCGTGGTAGTCAATGGTGAGAATGCCACGGGCGGTGTTGGCCTCAGCGGATCACATGCCAAGGTTCTTCTGGACGCGGGTGTGGATTGCCTGACACTGGGCGATCATTCCTTTGACCAAAAGGACATGCTGCAATTCATCGAGAGCGAACCGCGCATCATCCGTCCGCTCAACTTTGCCAAGGATGCGCCGGGGCGGGGGCATCGGGTATTTTCAGACATGCGCGGGCGGAAAATCCTTGTGGCTCAAGTGCTTGGACAAGTGTTCATGAAGCGCGCCTATGCCGATCCGTTCAGTGCCGTGGACACGGTGATGAAAGCGCATGTTCCGGGTGGCGCGGTGCAGGCCAGTCTCATAGACATTCACTGCGAAGCCACAAGTGAGAAGATGGGCATGGGGCATTATTGCGACGGGCGCGCCAGCATTGTGGTGGGAAGTCACACACATGTGCCCACGGGCGACGCGCAAATCCTGCCAAATGGCACAGCATTTCAAAGCGATGCTGGCATGTGCGGCGATTATCTGAGCGTGATTGGCATGGAAAAAGCCGAACCCATGCGACGTTTTGTGACCGGCATGGGCAAGGAGCGGTTCAAA